>NZ_CP012622.1:300000-600000 GCF_001281045.1 Spiroplasma cantharicola
AAAAATTATAATTTTTATTTATAATTTTTATAATTTAATATATAATATTTTTGAGAAATAAGAGGAGATAAATATGGAAAAAAAGAACCATGAAATACCAGATCATGATGACGTAAAAGAGGGTAAAAAAGACCATTATCATGACGAACACCACTTTGATTCTCTAGGTAACCACGATGATATAGATGACACTGATTTTCATTGAAAAAACAGCTTATTTACAAGTAGAAGAAATTTAACATTTAAAATAACTTTAACTGGAGTATTCTTAGCTTTAGCTGTTGCCTTATCAGCATTTGAAATGCTTTATGAACAGTTGTTAGATAAGATACCATTATATGGTGTTGCTATTCCTTTTAGAATATTAGATATATTAGTTATAACATTATCACTTGCTGCATTAGGTCCAATTTTTTCTGGCCTGATAGCATTTATAGTCCCATTTATTCATTTAATAGATGCACACAATCCACTAACTTTGTTAATTGATAGTTTTGGATATTTTGTATCAATTTGATTAATGTGATTTGTTTATTACTTTATTTTTAGAAATTCAAGTATTCATAAACATCCAATTAAAAGTGTAGATAAATTTAAAAGATGAAGTCCAATTGCTATCTATGTACCTATCATTACAATTATTTATACTATGTTAGTATTTGCAATGTTATACATTACAACAAACAGTGACCATGGTCATGATCATAGTCACTTATCAACTGAAATGATTAATTCATATCATGAAGCTCATTCAGGAGAGTGAACAAGTATAAAAGAAAATATTGGAATATTTATAGGTGTTATTTCAGCTGTTGAATTAGTTAGATTTTCAATTTGTTACATATTATTTGCAATAATTGAACCTCAAGTTAAAAAAATTAATCATTATTACAAGTAAAAATAAATTTTTTATCTTTTTAACAGATTATTTGATAAAATCTATATGAAAGTTAAAAATAGTGAGGTAAATAAAAAATGGCAGGAAAAAAACCAATATTTGTTTCTATGGATTTAGGAACAGCATATACATTAGTTTATATTGAAGGAAATGGAATAGTTTACAACGAACCTTCAATTGTAGCATATAAAATTAAAGAAAATAAAATTATAGCAGTTGGTGCAGAAGCATACAAAATGATTGGAAAAGGAAATAAAAATTTAAGAATTGTTAGACCAATGGTTGATGGTGTTATTACTGATATCAAAGCAACTCAAGCACAATTAAATTATATCTTTGCAAGACTTAGATTAGAAAAAGCTTTAAAAAATTGTGTTATGTTGTTGGCTTGTCCATCAGCAATTACACAATTAGAAAAAACAGCACTTAAAAAAATAGCACTTAGTTTAGGTGCTGCTGAAGTATTTATTGAAGAAGAAGTAAAAATGGCAGCCTTGGGTGGAGGAGTTAATATTAACGCTCCAACTGGAAGACTTGTAGTTGACATGGGTGGTGGAACAACAGACGTTGCTGTTATTTCATCAGGAGATATAGTTATTTCAAAATCTATTAAAGTAGCAGGTAACTATTTAAATGAAGAAATTTTGAAATTTATAAGAGCCCAATATGGAATGGAAATCGGTATTAAAACAGCAGAAATAATCAAAATAAATATTGGTTCACTTGCAAAATTCATTGATGAAAAATCAATGAAAGTTTATGGACGTGATGTTGTTTCTGGATTACCAAGAGAGATCGAAATTACACCAGAAGAATTAAGAGAAGTATTGAAAGTTCCTTTATCAAGAGTTATTGAATTAATCGTTCAAGTTCTTGAAATGACACCACCAGAATTAGCTGGAGATATTTTCAGAAATGGAATAGTATTATGTGGTGGAACAGCATTAATTAACGGTATTGCAAAATATGTTGGAGATACTTTACAGTTACCAACTAAAGTTGGAGAACAACCATTATTAGCAGTTATTAATGGAACAAAAAAATTCCAATCTGAAATATTTGATAAATTAAGAAGAGTCAAAGAAGAAATAAGTTATTAATAAAAAAATCCTAATTATAGGATTTTTTTATTATTTATTTATGGAAAAAAATTCTAATTTTTATTTAAAAAAATATAACTTTTTTTGAACTGTGATATAATAAATTTGAAATTATAAGAGATTATAATTTCACATTATCAAAAAAAATTAAAAAAAGTGTTAAACTGTCCAAAAGGCTAATTATTTTATATTTGTAATCTGATCTTTTAATAAACTATGAATGAGTGAGTTTATTAAATAACTTATTATTATAAAATATTCATAAATAAATGAATAAAAAAATTCTCTTCTGAGAATTTTTTTATTTTTTTATTCATCACCAATTTTAACAGCACCAGTAGGACAAACCATTTGGCATTCAACTAATTCTAGATCATTTTCGTTTGCTTCAGCAAAACCATCATCATCCATGAAAAGAGTTTCAGTTTCATCAATTTGCACGCACGCCATACATCCTATACACATTGATTTATCAATTCAAGTTTTCTTCATAAAAACCATCTCCTTTTCTTTAATATAATAACAATAATTTCAATTATTTCTATATTTAATTTATAATATATAAGTTAATGGGGTGAAAAATAGATGAACCTAACAAGAATGGAACGTAATAAAGCAATTCATGAAAAAGTAAAGAAGGAAATTGCTTATAAAAAGAATATACAAGATGAAAAATCAGTAATTCATTCAACATTTGAAAAATTAAAAATGATTGATTTAGACTTTTTTAAAGAAAAATTATCTATTTTTGATGCAAAACATGAATTTGAAAAGCCTTACCTTGATAGAGATAAGTCATCAAGTTTATTCCCTGAGGATTTAAAATATGAAATGAAGTTGGAAATCTCGGAATTAAAGAAAATTGGGTTAAATCAAGCTAATAAAATTTCAACTAATGAAGTTGAAGAGCAAGAGAATTCATTAAATTTAAGAAGTGATAAATATATTAATTTATATAAAAGTTTACAAGAAAATGATAAAAATTTTCAAATAAATATTAACAAATTAAAAGAAAAGCAAGCTTGAATAAAAACAAATCCGCAAGATATTTCTATGACTACAGTGCAACAAGTAAGAAGCAAAGATAATAGAAGTACTCAGCAAATGATAATAGAAGTTAGTGAAAAAAATGAAAAGGGTTTAAACAGAGTTTTAAAAACTTGAAAATTACAAGAAAGAAAATATAGATTTAAATGAGTTCTTCCTACTTTGATTACTTTTATAGTATTAATGTTTTTAGCAATAATAATTCCAATATTTGTGGTAGGAGGGTAATTAAATTTGAAACATATTAATATTGCAGTAGATGGAACAGCAGGGTCTGGAAAAAGCTCAGTTATGAAAAGAGTTGCTGTAAAGTTAAAAATGAATTTTATTGATACTGGGGTTATGTATAGAGCTTTTACTAAGTTTTGCTTGGATAATCAAGTAAATTTTTTAAACGATAAGGAAATTGAAAAACAAATTAAAAATTTTAATTTTAAATATATAAATGAGAATTCTATTTTAGTAAATAATGTAGAATATGGAAAAACTATTTTTGATTATGATGTTGCAGAAAATATTAAATATGTAGCAAAAAATAATAAAGTAAGAAAATTTATGGTTTTAGCCCAAAGAGAAATGACTCAAAATAAAAATAATATTGTTATTGGAAGAGATATAACAACAGTAGTTCTTCCAAATGCAGAATTAAAAATATATTTTGATTGTTCTGTTGAGGCAAGAGCACAAAGAAGATTCAATCAAAATAAGAGAAAAAAAATTACTCCAAACGTTTATGAAGATATACTAAGACAAATTCAACAAAGAGATGATTATGATAAAAATAGAGAAATGGGTGCACTTAAAATTGCACCAGATGCTTGATATTTAAATACAAGTAATTTAAGTATCGGTAAAGTAATTAGATTAATTTTAAATAAAATAGAAAATCTTAAATAGTCTTTACTTTTTAAGGGGGTGTAGCTTTATGGCAAGAAAAGGAATTGTAGCAATAGTTGGGAGACCAAATGTTGGAAAATCTACACTTTTTAATAGAATAATTAGAGAAAAAAAAGCGATTGTTGAAGATAAACCAGGAGTGACTCGCGACAGAATGTATGGTAAAGCAGAGTGATTAACTTTACCCTTTATTGTAGTTGATACTGGTGGTATTACGCTACAAGATAGCCCTTTTTCAAAAGAGATAAGAATGCAAGCAGAAATTGCTATTAAAGAAGCAGATGTAATAGTTTTTGCAATTAATTATAAAGATGGAATTACACAAGAAGATGAAGCAGTAGCTAAAATACTTTATAAAACTCACAAACCAGTAATACTTGCCGTTAATAAATATGATAAAAAAGATCAATTTGATGAATCATTTACTTTTATGACTTTGGGTTTTGGAGAACCATTTATGATCTCTTCTACTCATGGAATTGGAATTGGTGATTTACTAGATAAGATAATTGAAAGCTTTCCAAAATTTGATGAGGGTGAAGAAAATGAAGAACTAAAATTAGCAATAGTTGGGAGACCAAATGTTGGTAAATCAAGTTTAGTAAATTCATTGGTTGGTGAAGAAAGAATGATTGTTTCTGAAATAGCAGGGACAACAATTGATGCAGTAGATAGTAAAATAAAATATAATGGCAATAGTTATACAATTATTGATACAGCTGGTATGAGAAAAAAAGGAAAGATTTATGAGAATCTTGAAAAGTATAGTTACCTAAGATCAATAAGTACTATTAATAAAGCTGATATTGTACTGCTAATTCTTGATTCTAGTGAAAATATTAAAGACCACGATACAAATATTGGGGGGTTTGCTTTTGAAGAAAATAAACCTATAATAATTATTGGTAACAAGTGAGACTTAGTTAAAGATAAAGAAACTAATACTATGAAAAGAAAAGAAGAAGAAATCAAAGCTTATTTCAAGTATTTAAATTATGCTAAAGTCTTATTTATATCTGCAAAAGAGAATAAAAGAATAAATAAAATATTTGATATTGTGGATTTAGTTCAAAAAAATATTAAAAAAAGAATTAGAACAAGTCTACTTAATGAAGTTTTCAATAAAGCTCAATTAATTAATCCAGCTCCAAATCATAATGGTGGAAGATTAAAAATATTTTATGCCTCACAAGTTGAAGCATATTTACCAACTTTTGTTTTATTTGTTAACAATCCAGAATTTGTTCATTTCTCATATAAAAGATTTTTAGAAAATCAAATTCGCTCACAGTTTGATTTTAGCGGTGTACCAATAACAATTATTTTTAGAGAAAGGAAATAATATATGCAAAAGGAAAAGATAGCAATAATAGGAACAGGAGCATATGGAACAGTTTTAGCTAACGTTTTAGCTGATAATGGTCATGATGTAATCATGTATGGAATTGAAGAAACACAAGTTGAAGATATTAATAATAATCATTTAAACTCTAAATTTTTTCAAGATTTACTAATTAATTCAAATATAAAAGCAACTACAGATTTTCCAGCAGCAATGGAAAAAGCAAATATTGTAATTTTAAGTGTGCCAACATTTGCTTTGGATAATGCAATTGAAAATGTAATAAAATATGGAAAACGTGAGATGCATATAATAAATGTGGCTAAAGGTTTAGATGAAGAAAATCTTGATTTATTAAGCAAAAAAATTAAAAAAAGATTTGAAGGAACAGGGGTTATGAAATCCTATGGGGCAATCTATGGGCCTTCAGTTGCTATTGAAGTGATTATGCGAAAACCAACTTGCGTTATGAGTTGTAATGAAGATGAAGCAATTGCTACTTATATTGCAAATTTATTTTCAAATGAATATTTTATTGTAAAAGTTACAACCGATGTTATTGGTTGTGAAGTTTCTGCTGCTTTAAAGAATAGTGTCGCAATTGCTGCTGGATTATTACATGGTTTTTCAGCTGCCGATAATTCAAAAGCTTCATTAATTACTATTGGAAATGCAGAAATTTATAATATAGCAAAACATTTTGGAGCTAAAATAGAAACATTTATGAATTTTGCAACTCTTGGAGATTTGATTTTAACTGCTTCTTCATTAAAATCAAGAAACTTTTCATTGGGCGTTCAGATTGCTCAAAAAGATGATGCAAAGATGGTTTTAACTTCTCATAAGAATACTGTCGAGGGAGTTTTATCTTGTAAATTGGCATATGAGATATGTAGCAAATATAAAATTAAAGCACCAATGTTTGAAATACTATATAAAATACTATACAATAATCATAGACCTAGTGGGTTAGTAAATGATTTTTTCCAACATGCTAAGGTAGTATAGATTTAAGGGGTGGATATAACCATGACAAAAAAAGAATTATCTGAAAAAATTTCAGCAGAATTTGGTAATACAAAAGCTGATGCTGAAAAAATGATTAACTTTGTATTTGATGAAATTGTAAATGCTCTAGTTAATAAAGAAGAAGTTGCAATTGCAGGATTTGGTAAATTTGTTACAACTGAGAGAGCATCTCGTGAAGGTGTTAACCCAGCAACTGGAGCAAAAATCCAAATTGCTGCAACAACTGTAGCAAAATTTAAAGTAGCTAAACAATTAAAAGAAGCAGTTGCTAAATAATAAGAACAAAATTTAAAAGACTTGCAACATGCAAGTTTTAATTTTGCAAAAAATATGTTTGAACTTTTCAAAACAGGATTAATAAGCAAAAAAACTCTTTTAATTTTAAACTATTCAAAAATTAAAATTAATGAGAATCAATTAGCTATTTTATTAATAATTATGGAGTTATCAAACGATGACCAAAAAAACTTTACACCATCACAAATTGCAGAACATATGATAATTTCAAAAGAAGAAATTGAAAAAGAAATTTCTTTACTTTTAAAAAATCGAATTATTAAATTGGAACAAAAAGGTAAAAAAACTATCCTTGATCTAACACCTTTATTTAACAGATTACTTGTAGAATTAGAAGAAAAACACTCTAAATTAAGAAATGATAATACATATAATTTTATTGAAAAAATGTTTGATTATAAATTAACAGAATCTGAAATAGATAAAATTGAAAATTTTATTGAACTGGGTATTTCAAAACCTAAGATTATGTCAATAATTGATGAGTTTAAAATTGATAATATTAAAGACTTATTTAAAAAGTTAGAAGATAAGTCAAAAGAGACTTCCGTAAAAATAACTATGTATAATTGATTAAATGATTAAAAATATCATTAAAATTAAAATTAATACCTGAAAAATTTATTTCCAAGAAATTTTCTTTGAAATATTGATAGGGTATTTTTTTATTTTTTATATTACTTAGTTCACTTATATGAATAAAAAATATTTTTTCATATAAGTGAAAATAAACTAAAATAAAGGCACAACCATTATTTTTATTAACTAAAGTTAATTTTTCAAATTGTTGCTGTTTTAAATTATTTAAATTAAAATAATCTTTTTCAGTTTCTTTTGCTTCAAATTCTAAGTATATGCCTTTTCAAAGTCCAATATAATCACAAAAGTAATTTCTTTTTAATCTAGCTGTAATAATATTGTTATTAATAGAAATAATATTATTATTGATAGGCATTTTATAAATAAATCCATTATTTTCGTCTAAAATACTAATACTATTATTTATAATAGTTTCTAAATACATTCCTTTATTTTTTATTATCATAATTTCACCCAAAGATATTAATCGATATATATTTACAAAAAAATATAAAATAAGATACAATAAGACTAAATGGGGGCATAACAATGGCAGATTTTATAAAATTAACAAAACAAGAAATTATAGACAAAGATTTTGAAGTTGAATATAAAGGTTATAAAGTAGAAGAAGTTGATGCTTTTTTAGATATGATAGCAGAAGACTATAAATTTTTTGAAGAAAAAAACATTAAAAAAGAAAAGGAAATAGCAACTTTAAAAGAAAATATTAATAGATTATCTAGTGAACTGACAGAAACATTGGCTACTTTAAAATTAAGTGAAAGTCAAATGGAAGCATTAGCCAGAGCTGGATTAAATAGTTCAGACTTAATTAAGAGAATTTCTAATTTAGAAAAAGAAAGATATAATAAGTAATTTAGTATAAAATAATCAATGAGATTAACTTTGAATCAACTGCTATATTTGAAAAATAATATAGAGGAAACTCCACGCTTGCACATTCTGAGATGAATGTAGTGTTTGTGCTAGAGAAAAAAATAACTTTAGGTACCAATTTATTGGTAACGACTTAAGTATAGTCTAAGGGCATTTATGCCTATGATAAGCTTTATAAAGTGCCACAGAGACGATTAGCTAGAAATAGTGAAATGGAACGGGTAAACTCCACAAGCAAGAAACTCAAATTTTGGTAGAGGAGCTTAAGGGTGAGGAATTCAACAAGCCTTTGGGATCGCATAAGCGATAGATAGATAGTTGATGCACGTAAGTGTTACAAAACGTGGGTTATGATAACTTAATCTCACTATATTTTTTAAGGATTTGTATATGAAAAAATTATTTGAATATTTAAAATTAAATAATTTAACACTATCTTCATGTGAATCATTTACAGGAGGATACTTTGCCAATCAAATAACAAATATTTCTGGAGCAAGTCAATATTTTAAAGGTTCCTTTATTTGTTATTCAGATGAATTTAAAACACAAGTTTTAGGAATAGATATAGAAGTAATTAAAAAATATAGTGTCGTTTCAAGAGAAGTTTTGGCATTAATGTTGGAAAAAACTAATCAAAAAATTAAATCAGATATTGTTATTGGTTTTACAGGTTATGCTCCTCCAAAAGATGTTAATGAAAAATCTGGTTTGAGTTTTGTAGGTTTTAGGATTAATAATCGAAATTTTATTTTTGAATTTTTTATTGAAGAAAATATCTCAAGAGAAGATTATAAACAACAAGCTAGCGAATTTATTATTAATAAGCTTCTAAAAATTTAATTTTAATTCCTTATTGTCGATAATGATAATTGAGGAGAAAAATATATGATAGAAAAAATATTAGAAAAAAATACAAACGAGGTGCTTTTAAATATGAGTGATAATAATATTTATGATGATCCTGCTTTTAAAAGCGTTTTAAAAGATATTGAAAAAACTTTTGGAAAAGGCTCAATTATGAAATTAGGAGATTCAGCAAATTCAGCTATTGAAGTTATTCCAACTGGAAGTTTTTTACTTGATAGAGCTATTGGAGTTGGGGGATATCCCAAAGGTAGAATTATAGAAATTTATGGTCCAGAATCAAGTGGTAAAACAACACTTTCATTACATGCAATTGCTGAAGCTCAAAAAAATAATGGAAGGGCTGCTTTTATTGATGCAGAACATGCTTTAGACCCAAGATATGCTCAAAATATCGGTATTGATATTAAAAATCTTGTTGTTGCTCAACCCGACTCAGGAGAACAAGCTTTAGATATTTTAGAAATGTTAATTAAATCAAATACTATCGATATAATTGTTGTTGATTCAGTAGCAGCGTTAGTTCCAAAAGCAGAATTAGATGGAGAAATGTCAGATCAACAAATTGGTTTACAAGCAAGATTAATGTCAAAAGCTTTAAGAAAAATTAATGGAATAGTTTCTAAAACTAATACAACAGTCATTTTTATTAATCAATTAAGAGAAAAAGTAGGTGTCATTTTTGGTAGCCCTGAAATAACTCCTGGAGGTAGAGCTCTAAGATTTTACTCATCTATAAGATTAGAAGTAAGAAAAGGAGAAACAATTTCTACAAATGGTGAAGCAACTGCAAATAAAGTTAAAATTAAAGTTGTAAAAAATAAGGTAGCTCCACCATTTAAAACTTGTCAAATTACTATTGCATATAATAAAGGTGTTGAAAAAGATCTTGAAATTATTGAAATGGCAACGATTTATAATATTTTAAATAAAGCTGGAGTTTGATATTCATATTGTGATGAAAAAATTGGACAAGGTAAGGAATCTGTTAGAGAATGATTTAATAATAATCCAGAAAAGTATTTAGAAATTCAATCTAAACTTAAAGACTGTATAGAATAATAAGTAATCTTTTTAACTGTATTTAATACAGTTTTTTATTTTTTTGAATTATTTTTATATCCAATAGTCATATTAGATATAGGAATTAGAGAAAAATATTAACTTTATTTAATAAAAATATAGTTTCAAAAATACAACATAAACATATTCAACTATATTATTAGATATAAAAAATCTTAATTAATTAATGACAATTATTCTGTAAATTGATCCAATTAACAGTTTTGATTTGAAGAAGAAATTCATGATGGATAATATTAATATAAAAACAAAAATTATTTTTTTGTTTTTTTTGTTTTATTTTGTTTATTAAGTTCCTTCTCTAATTATGCTATTTTGTTAATTTGATGTAAAATAATAGGGTTGCAAAAGGCAACGCCACACTTTTCTAGGATTGGAGAACAATGCTAGTTATGAATGATGATTTAGTACACTTGTATATTGCGATAATATCTTTTTTAATAGTACTTTTAATTGTATTAGGTACAGTTATTGTATATTTAATTAAGTCTCGTCAGCGCAAATACATTTTGAAAAAAACATTAGACGAGTCAAAAGAAATTAAAATGAAAATATTAGCAGAAGCAAAAGCTGATGCAGCTTTAATAAAACTTAATGCTGAAAGTGATGCTTCGTATATTCGTGAAGAAATTTCTATCGAAAACAAAAATTTAAAACAAAAAAAAGAACAATTTTTTGAAGAAATAGAAGTTTTGAATAAAAAGGAAGAAGAATTAATTCAAGATAAAATTAATACAAATAAAATAAAAAGTGAATTAAAAATTCAAAAAAAGAAATATCAGTTAGCTCTTGAAAATATTTCAAATTTAACAGAAGAGCAAGTCAAAAGTGAATTATTTAATATTGTAGAAAATAAATATTTAAATGAACTTTCAAATAAAATTAAAGATTACGAAAATAAATTAAAAATTAGAGCTGAAAAAAAAGCATCTGATATATTAATTGATGCAATGCAAAGTTGTCATATTCAAATTACTTCTGAAAAAAATACAACATTTTTTGAAATTGAAAATGATTCTTGAAAGGGAAAAATTATAGGTAAAGAAGGTCGCAATATTAAAACTTTTCAATCTTATGGAGGTGTTGATTTAATAATTGATGATACACCAAATAGGATTACCATTTCTTCTTTTAACCCTATAAGAAGAGAAATTGCTTATTTAACTTTAACTGAACTTATTAAAACTGCAAGAATTCATCCTGCAACAATTGAAGAACAATTAATTATTCAAGAAGAAAAATTAAATAAACATTGTTTTGAAATTGGTAATGAAGTCTTATTAAATTTAAATATTGATGATTTACCTGAAGAAATAGTTAAAATGATTGGTAAATTAAAGTTTAGACATAGTTATGGACAAAACGCTTTACAACATTCAATTGAGGTTGCAAAGATATGTAGAAAAATTGCATTAGAAATGGGTCTTGATGAGAAGATTGGACTTAAGTCGGGTCTTTTACATGACATTGGAAAAGCTGTGGACTTCGAGCAAGAAGGAAGTCATGTAAAATTAGGAGTCGATATTCTTAAAAAATACAATTTGGAATTTGAAATAATTAATGCTGTTGAATCACATCATAATGATGTGGAAAAAGAAACCTATTATGCAGAAATTGTTGCAATTGCTGATGCAATGAGTGCTGCAAGACCAGGAGCAAGAAATAATGATGCCAATGAATATTTTATAAGAATGCAAGAGCTTGAAGATATTTGTTTACAACAAGAAGGTGTTATTAAAGCTTATGTTTTAAAAGCTGGAAGAGAAATTAGAGTTATGGTTAATCCAACTGTTATTGATGATTACAATATGAAAAAAATTTCCTTAAATTTAAAAGAAAACATTCAAAAAATAAATAAAACCCCTGGAGATATTTATATAACAATAATTCGTGAAAAACGTGAAGTTATAAGATTATAAAAACACCAAGATAATGGTGTTTTTTGTTATAATTAATTGAGATTGGAGTGAAACTATGGGATTTGGAGATTTTCTAGCTAATAGAATGAAAAAGTCTATTGAAAAGAATTTAAAAAAGACTACTTTAAATAGTGATAATGTAAAAGACGTATTAAGAGAAATTAGATTAGCTCTTTTAGAAGCTGACGTAAATATTGATGTTGTTAAAAAATTTATAGCAAATATTCAAGAAAAAGCTGAAGGAGTTTTTATTGAACAAGGTGTTAGAGCAGATCAACAAATGGTTAAAATAGTTCACGCAGAACTAGTTGAAATTTTAGGAAAAACTAATAAGGCATTAGAAATTGATAAAAAACCTTCAATTATTATGATGGTTGGTTTACAAGGAGCTGGAAAAACAACAACAGTTGGTAAACTTTCACATTTAATTACTAAAAAAAATAAGAAAAAAACTCTAATGGTTGGTTTAGATATTTATAGACCAGGTGCTATTGACCAATTAGTTGAGTTGGGACAGAAAAATAATTTAGATGTTTTTGAGCAGGGAAAACAAAGTCCGGTTAAAACTGCACAACAAGCAGTAGACTATGCTCAAAAAAATGGATATGAAGTAATAATTTTAGATACAGCTGGACGTTTACAAATTGATAAGCAATTGATGGATGAACTTAATGAAATTAGAAAAGTAGTTTCTCCTCAGGAAATAATTCTTACAGTTGATGGAATGACAGGGCAAGATATTATAAATGTTTCACAAGAATTTGATAATTTATTAAAATTAACAGGAGTTATTGTTACGAAACTAGATGGTGATGCTCGAGGTGGGGCTACATTATCAATAACTGATATTACAAAATTACCAATTAAGTTTATTGGTGAGGGTGAAGGAATTGGAGCTCTTGCTGAATTCCATCCAAAAAGAATGGCTGATAGAATTCTTGGGATGGGTGATGTTGAAACATTGTTTGAAAAGGCAGCTGATGTTGTTGATCAAAGAACAATGGAAAAAACAATGAAAAGAATGTTTGCAGGACAATTTGATTTAGAGGATTTGAGAAATCAAATGGAGCAAGTTGCCAAAATGGGAAATCTTGGTGGAATTATGAAAATGGTTCCAGGATTAAATGGAAAAGTTAGTGAATCTCAGATTAATCAAGCTCAACAAAAACTTTGAGTGGCAAATATTTTAATGACATCAATGACTTTAAAAGAAAGAAGAGAACCAAGACTTTTAAAAGCAATTACTAGAAAACAAAGAATTTTAAAAGGTTCAGGTAGAACTGAAAAAGAATTTAATGAACTTTTAAATCAATTTGATAAAGGTAAAAAACAAGTTCTTGAATTAACTAAATCACTTAAATCAGGAAAAATGCCAAATCTTGGTGGTCTAAAATTTTAGTTAAAAAGAAACTAAAATTAAAACAAAAAAAGAACTAAATTTAGTTCTTTTTATTTTGCTTCAATTGCTTTTACTTTTTTTTCTATTTGAGAAATAGCTTGTAATTTTTTATTAGCTTCTTCAATTGTTTTTTGAGTACTTTCTAATTCCATTCTTCGTTTCTCAGCATCTTTCATTTTCTTTCAAACACCAGTTTTCATTGCATCTGACATTAACAATACTGAAAGTAAAGTTATGTTAAAGATATCATTAATGATTTTAGATACATGTTTTTTTTCTTTTGCTGATAAGTTTTCAGCCTTATAAGTTTCCAAACTTTTAACATCTTTGAAAAAATTGTCTGCAAAATATTTTCCAAATTTTTGATAAATTAATGCTTCACCTTCATGAGCAAATAAAGATATACTTTTAAATAAAATTAGTTTCATTTCAACTTCATCTTCACTAGTAGATCTAAATTGTTCTATAACATAATTTAATCTATCATCATGGAATTCATCAACCAATTCTTCGACAACAATTCTTGAAGGTTGTCCAACTAATTTTAAAATTGGTTTTTTTCCTGCAGTTTCATATTCTATAAATTCATAGTTCATTGCTTTAATGTATTTTTTAATACGTAAAGGTAATATATACATATCATATGCAATATATTCTGAATACCTTCATTTTCTTGCAATAATTTGTGTGATTATATTATAAACCATTTCCAATACAGTTAAGTTTAATGATCTTTCACTTACTTTAAACTCTAATTTGTTTAATCTCAATAATTGATAATATTCATATCCATAGTATTCAAGTGAAATCATATTAAAATATGTTTGAATAGTTGAATTATTCATAATCGCAGAATAAGAAAATTGAATATCTGGTACAAGAGCATCAACTATATTTTCAAATTGTGGTCTATAGTCCAAAATTGAGTAAAATTTATTTTTTTCAGCCATAAAATATCCTCCAAAATATAGTTATATTTTATCATATTTCCTTTTGAATAAATATGTAAGTGTATAATAATAAGGATTTTAGGAGTTTGTATGAAAATAAAAATAATTTGTTTTAATAAAGTAAATAAAGAATATAAAGAAGTTTATAAAACATATATAGATAAACTTAAAAATCATTGTACTTTGGAAGTGATTGAAATTAATGAATTTGATCATGGCGATATAAAATCAAATATGGTAAAAAATGAACAAAATATTAATTTGAAAATATTAGAAAGTAAGGAATATGAATTTTTTTTATTAGATATAAATGCAAAACAGTACAGTTCTGAATTAATTGCACAAACTTTACAAGAAAATCAAAACTATAAAAGTGGTAAAATTTGTTTTATTATTGGACCAAGTGATGGATTCAGTGAAGATTTTAGAAATATACATAAAAATAAAATTAGTTTTGGTCTAATTACTTTGCCTTATAATTTAGTAAGAATAATTTTATTAGAACAAATTTATCGAGGTTTTAAAATCATTAAAAATCAAAAATATCATAAATAATTAAAAAATAAATTAGATTTTTTAATAATTAAACTATAAAATGATACTATCACTGAGGAGGTAATCCTATGAATGACGAAAAATCAAGTTTCAATTGGTTTCCAGGTCATATGAATAAAAGTATTAAAGAAATCGAACAAAAGATTTCAATAGTTGATCTGGTTATGGAAATTGTTGATGCAAGAGCACCGTTCTCAACACAAAATCCATTACTAAGAAAAATACTAAATACTAGACCAAGATTAATAATATTAACAAAATTTGACTTATCAGATAAAGACATAACTAATCAATGGACTGAATATTTTAAGTCTATAGGAAATACAACATATATTGTAAAAGATAAACAAGCTGATATTTACAGTGATATTTTAAAACTTATAAATGAAATGACTAAAGAGTCACAATTGAAACAGAAGAAACGGGGAATAGAAAAACCTCAACTCAATGTTTTAGTTGTTGGTATTCCAAATGTTGGTAAATCAACAGTTATTTCAAAACTTTCAAAAGGAAAAACTTTAAAAATTGGTAATAAGCCTGGTGTTACAAGAGGAATGCAAAGAATTGTAATGACAAACAGTATTACATTGATTGATACTCCGGGAATCTTACCTGCAAAGTTTGAAAATGAAACGGTGGCTTGTAATTGTGCTGCTACGAACTCAATTAGATTAGATGTTATTCCAAAAGAAAGAATGGCAACTAAATTAATGAGATATATTTATAATTCATATCCATCATTAATTGAAAATACTTATAAAATTAATAAGCATGTATTAAGACCCATTGATTATGATGATACATTTACTATTTTTGAAGAAATTGCAAAGAGAAATAAATTTACAATTCTTGATGAAATAGCTGATGTTGAAAGAGCAATAGAATTATTTATTCAAGATATTATTAAAAACAATTTGGGAAATATTTCATTTGAAAAGCCAATTGAAATAAAGGAAATATCGAAACAAACGATTCAAGAGAAAGATTTAGAATCAGCAATAGTAAGTGATTTAACAGTTGAATGATAGAAAACCCAAGATACTTATTTGATCAAAAAATAAGAGAAGAAAATAAAGTTAATTTAATTTCAGGCAGTGATGAAGTTGGCAGAGGAGCAATGGCTGGTCCAATTGTTGTTGCTAGTGTAATTTTAAAACCTGAGTATAATAATTTTAAAATTAGAGATTCTAAATTATTAAATGAAAAACAAAGAGAAGAGTTGTTTGAAGAAATTAAACAAAATTGTATTGCATATAGCATTTGTGAATATGATTCTAAGTTTGTAGATGAGTTCAATCCCAAAAGGACAAGTCAAATTGGTATGATTGATACAATAAAAAAATTAAAAATTAAGCCAGATATTTGCTTAATTGATGGAGAAAATATAGAATTAAATTTGTGTAAAACGATAAAAATTATTAAGGGTGACAATTTGAGTATTACTATAGGAGCTGCGAGCATTTTAGCAAAAGTTTATAGAGACAGAATAATGAATAATTATCATTTAAAATATCCACAGTATAATTTCATAAAAAATAAAGGTTATTGTACAATTGATCATCAAAATAGAGTTAAAGAATTTGGTATTTTGGATATTCATAGATTTTCTTATAAACCAATAAAATTTCTAAAGGAGAAAAAAGATGAACTTTAATAAGAACAATGAAGTCTATCAGGAGTGATTAAATTCTAATCACTTAGATGAAAATTTAAAAGAAGAATTATTGAAAGCAAGTGATGAAGAATTAAATGCTGCATTTAATATTCAACTAGAATTTGGAACTGCTGGAATAAGAGGTATTCTTGGAGCAGGACCAGGAAGATTTAATTTGTATACAATTAAAAAAGTAACTATGAGTTATGCAAAATTGTTATTATCAAAATATGGAGATGTTTTAAACAGAGGAGTTGTTATTGGTCATGATAATAGAAAATTTTCAAAAGAATTTTCTCAATTGACTGCTGAAATTCTAACAAGTTTTGGTATTAAAGCTTACTTATTTGAAAATAACATTATGAAACCAACGCCAGTAGTTTCATTTGCAACCAAACAATTAAATGCAATTGGTGGTATTGTAATTACTGCAAGTCATAATCCAGCTATTTATAATGGTTATAAAATTTATGATGAGTTTGGATGCCAATTAATTGATGAAGATACACAAATAATTGCAGAATATATGGAAGAAATAAGTGATATTTTAAATTGAAATTATAAATTTGATGAAACACTTCTTGAAGTTGTACCTCAAAATGTTTTAGAAAAATATAAGGAAATGATTGAAAATTTACAATTCTATAAAAAGAAACCAAGAAATAAATTTAAAATGATTTACTCAGCTGTTAATGGAACTGGAACAGAGTTTACTCCACCATTATTGAGAAGTTTTGGTTATGAAGTAATCGAAGTTGCAGAACATGCCTTTGAAGATTCAACATTTAAAAATGTTGGAAATCCTAATCCAGAATTTGAACCGGCTTGAAAAATTCCATTAGAATATGGAGAAAAACATAAAGATGCTTCAATTATAATTATTCAAGATCCTGATGCTGACAGAATAGGTTGTGCAGTTAATCATAATGGTAAATGAATTAGAATTGATGGTAATCAAACAGGACCATTATTAATTGAATGAAAATTAAGTCAAATGAAAGAACATAATTTAACTCCAGAAAATCCAGCTATGTATTCTAGTTTTGTTACAAGTGATTTAGGAGATAGAATTGCAAATGAAACTTATAATGTTAAAGTTATAAAAACTCTTACAGGATTTAAATGAATGGGTTCAGAAATCTTAAAAGAACCTGAAAGAAATTTAAATTTTGTATTTGCCTATGAAGAAAGTTATGGTTATGTTCTTGACTCTTCAACAAGAGATAAAGATGGAATTCAAGCAACAACAATGTTAGTTGAAGCTGCATGATATTACAAACAAAAAGGCAAAACATTAATTGATGTATTAAATGATTTATATGCAAAATATGGTTATTACTATACATACACTGAAAATTTAAATTTTAAACCAGAAGAAATTAAATCGAAAGTTGAACCTATAATGAAAAAACTTAGAGAAGAAGAGTTTTCATCAATGGGTGGCTTAAAATTAAGTTATGTTGAAGATTATATTGATGGGTTATTCAATATGCCTGGACAGAATTTAATGAAGTTTTATTTTGAAGATGGAAGTTGATTTGCAGTTAGACCTTCAGGAACTGAACCTAAGGTTAAAATATATTTTATTTGCGTTAGCAATAATGAAGAATCAGCTATATCTAAGTGTGAGTTAATTTTTAAAGATCTAAAAAAATTCTTAGAAATATAAAATAATGCTTTAGCATTATTTTTTTTACATTTAAAATGAAAATTGTTAATTTAGTACTTATAATAATAGTGGCATTAATATAAATGAAAGCTAAAAGTAAGGAGAAAAATGAAAACATTAATTATTGGAGGTAGTGCAACTGGAATGGGTGTTGCTGCTAGGCTTAAAAGAAATGATCCTAGTATAGAAATAACAGTTATACAAGATAAAGATTATGTTTCTCTTGGAGCCTGTGGTCTTCCATATTTTGTTGCAAATAATTTTGAAGATAAAAATATTTTAATAGCAAGAAAAAAAGAAGAGTTTGAAAAAACTGGTATTAAAATTATTTCTAACGCAAAAGTAGATTCAGTTGATTTTAAAAATAAGACAGTATCTTTTAATGGTCAATTTGAATCTTATGATAATTTAGTTTTAGCAGTTGGCGCAAAGCCTATTAAGCCAAATATTATTGGTGTTGAAGGAGAAAATGTTTTTTCTCTTACAACATTAGAAGATGGAGTTTTGTTAAAAGAAAAAATACTTAACAATGACAAAATCAAAAAAGTTGTTATAGTTGGAGCAGGTTTTATTGGATTAGAAATGACTGAAACTTTTGCTGAATTGAATAAACAAGTATATTTATTAGAAATGGAATCAAAAGTTATGAAAAAAGCTTTTGATGAAGAAATCTCAAATTTAATTGAAGAGAAATTAATAGAGAAAAAAATTAATACTCTACTTGGTGAACAGTTAGTAGAAATAAAATTGAAAAATGATAAAGTTAATTCAATTTTATTAAAAAGTGGAAAAGAAATTAAAGCAGATGCAGTTTTACTTTCTGTTGGTTTTCAACCAAACACTTTATTTTTAAAGAATAGTGATTTAAAAATGAATGACAGAGGAACAATTATTGTCAATCAAAAAGGTGAAACAAATATTAAAGGTGTTTATGCAGCTGGTGATTGTGCAACTTCTAAGGACTTTATTAATAATGAAGATATTTATTCACCACTAGCAACTGTTGCTAGCAAATTTTCAAAAGTAATTGCAGATAATATTGCTGGTAAAAAAGCTAGTTTTGCAGGTTCTATTCAAAGTTCAATGTTAAGAATGTTTGACCTTGAAATAGCAAGAGCTGGATTAACAGAACAAATGGCATTAAAAAATAATATGAAAATTAAATCAGTTTTTATTAAAGATAAAGACCATACAAACTATACTCCAAATCAAAAAGACTTATATCTTAAATTGATAATTAATGAAAATACAAGGGAAATAATTGGAGCTCAAATGGCAGGAAGTAATAGTTCTGTTTTAAGAATTTATGCTTTGGCAGCTTTAATTTGACAAAAGGCAAAGGTAGATAGTGAATTAGAACAAATCGATTTACCTTATGCTCCACCATTTTCAAGAACTGTCGATATCATTCACATCGCTTTATCTAAGTTAAATAAATAAGAAGGGAAAGATTAATATGTTATTCTTGGCAGAAGAAGAAAAAGGCCATAACTTACTTAGAGATTTTGTAGCTATTAGTACATGACAATCACTTGTGGCAATATCTATATTTATTTCTTTACAAGTAGGACTATGATTCTTTTTAAAAAAATATAAATTTGCATTTATGTACAGAGTTATTCTTGGTATGGCAATTGGTTTAATATTTGGTATAGTATTACAATCAATTATAGGTTTTCCAGATTCGGATTCTTTTGAAGAGATTTCAAAACCTTGAAATGAGCTATATTGAATTTATGAGTTAAATATTTGAGCGTCGTTCTTTAAAAATATATTTATTAATGGTGTTTATTTATTAACAGTGCCAATTGTTTTTATTGCAATATTTAAAATAACATCTAAACCAGGTGAAACTGGTTTGGGAAGAATTACAGCAAAAGGAATTGCATTATTGCTATTTAATGTTGCTGTAATGTTCACAATAACTTTTTTTATAGGGTTATTAGTAAAAGTAGGACAGGGATTTGAATTAACTTCAGATTCTTCTGTTACTGGTAAAGATAATGTACCTTTACCTCAAATTATTTGAGAGTACATTCCAAATAATATTATTGGAGCTTTAGCAAAAAACACAATTATTCCTGTAATGGTAGTTGGAGCTTTAGCTGGTGGAAGTGTAAAAATTTTATCAAAAAGAAAACACGTTGAAATGGAAGCTATTAGAAAAGCAATGGATACAGGATGAGATGTTATGATGTCTATTTTAATGACATTTATGAAAATCATGCCTTTAGCTGTTATGTCTATGATTACTGTTTCAATTACTTCAAGACCAATTGGAGCATTAGTTTCAATTGGAAAAATAATTGGTGTAGGTTATTTAGGAGTTGCTATTGCATTGGCTCTTTTAACATTAGAAATATTCTTAAGTGGAATAAAAGTTGGAGCTTGATGAAAAAACGCTTGAAAACCTTTAATCCAAGGTTTTTCTACACAATCTTCTAATGCTTCCTTGCCAATAGCAATGGAAACATTAACACAAGATATGAAAGTAAATGGAAGATCTGCAAACACAATTCAACCAATTTCTACAACAATGGGATTGATTGCTTGTGCTGGAGTTCAATCAGGATTAGCAACAAGTATCTTATGAACAGGAACTAGTTCAGGAAGTGCTGTTCATGATATGGGGCTATTTACATTCTTTATAATGGCTTTATTTGTTACAGTAATTGCTTCACTTGGAATAGCAGGTGTTCCAGGAACTGCAACAGTTGTTACTGTTGGTGTACTTGGAGGTATTGGATTTGGAGGATATGCAGGAAGTGTCTTACAATTAATTGCACCTCTAGATGGTTTGTTTGATATGGGAAGAACTGGTGCCAATGTTGTTGGAGGTGTTGCTGTTGCCACAATTGTTGCAAAATCAGAAGGACTAATTGAAGAAGGATCCAATCTTTTAAATGAAAGAGGAATTCATTCACAACAAAGAATTCTAGAATCTAAAAATTTAAAAGATGAGCATACTAAAATTCTAATTTCCTTAAATTCCACATCAATGAAAGAATTAAAAAATAAAGACTTAACAAAAGAAGATAAGGAAAAAATTAAACTTAAATTAAAAGAAGATTTAAAAAAAGAAAAGCAAGTATATAAAGAAAAGAAAATTATTTTTAAAGATAAAAATAATAAAAAAGGAGATAAAAAATAATGAGAAGAATATTATCACTTTTATCAAGTATTTCTTTGATTGCTTCGTCTTCAACTTTAGTTGCTTCATGTACTGAAAATAGTAAAGAATTCAAAACAATTGATTTTGAAAAGCCATCAGAAACTATAAAAGAATTTGAGTCAATTAAATTAAAACTTAAAAATAGAAGTAAAATTAATGGTCTTAAAATTGAAAGTTCATCAAATCTTAAGGTTCAACTTAGTGGTAAAAATAATGATGAACTTATTATAATTGCTGGAGCCATTAAAAAAGAAAATGACCAAGAAACAAATGAAAAAGAATGAGTTAAAATGAGTGCAAAAAATGCTTATACAGAAGTAATTGAATTTAAAATTACTGCTAATTTAGAAGGTTATAAGGCAATTGAAGTTAGTGGTTTAAATAATGAAAATAATCTTCATTTAAAAGCAGGTTTAAAAGAAACAATTGTAATTTTAAATTATGAGCAATTAATTAATTTTAAAATCAATTCTGATAGTACTGAATCAATTAATTATATGCAAAATGGAGATAATATAATTGTAAATGCTAAGCAAAACTCTCAAAGTGGTGCAAGTCTAAAACTTATATTATCTGCTGATAATTCTAAGGTTGCATTGGAAATTAATATTGAAGTTATTTAAAAAAATAATTGTTAAATCAATTATTTTTTTTATTTTTATGTCGATATTAATAGTGGGAGGAATGTTGATATGAATAATGTAACTATTATTGGCCAAATGGAAGGTGAACCTCAAGTTGTTTTTGATTCCAAAGATGGTCAAAAAAAATTATATAAATTTGTTTTAAAAGTACCAAGAAATTATAAAACTAAAACTGGTGAAACAATTGCTGACTTTATTAATGTTAAAGTTTGATCTAATATTTTAGGAGAAGAATATGAATATTTTGATCAATCTTATATTGGTGTTGAAGGAAGAATTGTATCTTTTGGAAATGTTGAAAATAATAAATATGGAAATGAATTAGTTGCAAATAAAATTTTTCAATTAAGCTAAGTGGAAAATGTACTATTATATTTTTCAATAAAATATAGCGGTGATTGAGATCAAATTTATAATGCTTTAGATACAAAAGAAAAAATTACTCATAAAGATTTGGATGAAATTTCAAACAAGGTTGATTGTAATTTTATAACTATTTTAAACCCATTATATCCAAACTACTTAAAAAATACTCATAAACCACCATTTGTAATATTTTATAAGGGTGACTTGTCTCTTATTTCTAACCACAATAAAACTATTGCATTAGTTGGTGGAGACGAGGTAAATGAGTATGGAATTAAAAGTACTCAAACTTTTATGAAGGAATTAAATGAAGAGGGTACAGTATTTTCTACAATTGAAAATATTGGTGTAAACAATGAAGTATTGGATAATGGGTTAAAAAATAATTACAAACTAATTAAAATAGTTGAAGAAAGTATGAAAGATTATCTTAAAAAAACACTTGATATACCAGAAAGAAAAAATTTATTGGCAATTACAGAAATATATGAATCAAATAACAATATTGTTAATCTTATGGGAGATTATGCAAATAGAATGTTATGTGGCATTTCAAAGGCAATCTTATTTATTCAATTTAAAGAACGAGATATAATAAAAAAACTATTCTCTTTTTCAATAAATGAAGGTAAAGAAGTCTTTGCAGTTCCTGATAGCATCTATTCAAAAAATGCTACAAATAAATTAATTAAAGATGGTGCAAAGTTAGTAGAAAATGCAAAAGATATATTAAATCAGATTTAATAATGATATAATGTTTTTGTGATAGAAATATCACACTTGTAAGGCTAACGCCTAAAAAACTAAGTATAAATTAACTAATCATTTTATTCCCGACACACAAATGATAAAAGTTATTTAATTCAAAGAGAGATTTATCTCTCTTTTTTTTGCTTTTTAATGTATAATTTTTAAGAAAAAGGTGAAAAAAATGTCAAATAATAACATAATTGAAGAAGTAAGTTCAGAAAAAAAAGCAAAAAAGTCGAATAATAAAGAATTTAAAAAGAAAAAGAGTGGTAAAGCTTTCTTTGCTATTATTTTTCATTATTTAAAAAGACATCCATTAGTTGGTATATTTTTGGTTATACTAACATTTGCATCTTCTCTTGCAGGAGTTTTAAGTCCCAAAATTATTCAAAATATTATGTTGATATTAGTTTCAAAAAGTACTGAAAATGAAATTACAACTACACCTCTATTTGGGTTTAATTTGACTTGACAAGATTGAATTTATGTACAACTTGGATTATTTGGGTCATTGGCAATATTTACTTTTGCTTCAAATTATCTTGCAGGAATAATGGGTAAAAATGTGGAAATTGAACTAAGAAATAAAACATTAGAAAAACTAGTAAAACAAGATATGAGTTATTATTCTGATAAAAAAATTGGAGAAATACTAACAAAAATTGTTTCAGATACTCAAATTATTGGAGATCAAGCACAACAAATACCAGTAACAATGTTAAATGCATCATTTACATTTTTTGGAGCATTAATTATGATGTTTACAATTGATACTTATTTAACAGTGGTAGTAATAATAACAATGATCGTAATTGTAACATCAATATTTTCAAGTTTTGGAATTGTTAAAAAAGCAGCTTTCAAGACAAGAGATTCTATTACATCAATTAATGGTGATGTAACAGATAGAATAGCAACTGTTAGATTAATTAAAGCATCAGGAACAGAAAATTATGAAACAGAAAGATTTAAAGAAATTCATAAAGATTACTTTAAAAAATCAAGTAGTTTAATTAAGTTGCAATCAACAATTGTAACTATTTTAGTAGCAGGAATAAGTTCAATTCAAATGATAATAGTTATTGCTGCAGCAATAAAATGACATGATGAACCAGCAACAATTTCTGTTGTTTTAACAGCATTTATTTCATCAGTTGGAACAATGGTTGGACCAATTATGCAAGTTGCAAGATTACAAATTGGATTAATCCAAGCTTCAACTTCAGCTGTAAGAATTGATGAAATTCTTACTTCAAAATCAAGAATCGATCCTCATTATAATCCTGAAGAGGGAATTAGAATTGAAAATATTGATAAAGCAATTATCTTTAAAGATGTAGAGTTTAGATATCCAGAAAAACCCGAAAAAATTATTATTCCAAAATTTTCATTTACATTTGAACATGGTAAATCTTATGCATTTGTAGGTGAAACTGGAGCAGGTAAATCAACAATAGCGAAACTATTGTTAAGATTTTATGATCCTTTTAAAGGTAAAATTTTAATAAATGGAACTAATGATTTAAGAGATGTTAATTTAGCAAGTTATTTAGATAAAGTTGGTTATGTAGAACAAGAACCTCAAATTTTATTTGGAGATGTTCTAGATAATATCAAATATGGTCGATTTAATGCCACTGATGAAGAAGCTATTGAAGCTGCTAAGTTAGCTGAATTGCATGACTTAGTAATGACTTGACCAGAAGGATACAAAACTATTCTTGGAGAACGTGGATTCATGTTATCTGGTGGTCAAAAACAAAGATTAGTAATTGCAAGAATGTTCTTAAAAGATCCTCAGTTATTAATTTTAGATGAAGCAACAAGTGCTTTAGATAATATTGTTGAAAAAGAAATACAATCTAAATTAGATACATTAATGAAGGGTAGAACAACTGTTACTATTGCACATAGATTAAGTACAATAAAAAATGTTGATACAATTATAGTATTGGCCCCTGAAAAAGGTATTGCTCAAGTTGGTAGTTTTAGTGAGTTAAAAAATAAAGCAGGTCACTTTAAAAATCTATACGATGCAGGATTGATGGGTTAATTATAAATATTAAAACCTCTTACTAAGTAAGAGGTTTTTAAATATTTAAATCTATGATAAAGGATTAACTGTAATTCATTCAATTATTAAATTAATTTTATTTTTAGTCTTTGATTCTAAAACTTTTTGAACACTTTCACTTTGAATAGTTTCTTTATATTCTTCAATAAGTTCTGTTGGTTCTTCTTTTGTCGTAAATCATAATACCTTAATACTATAACCAAAAGCTCATGTATCTTCAATAATGGTCTCTTGATATTTTATTCCTTTTATTAATAAAATATTTTAATAAAATAAAAATTTTTTTTTATTTTATTAACAATGAAAAAGTAGCTTAAATGTATTATACTTAAAAAGTCTAAATTTTAATGGAAGGAATAATTATGATAGCAAAAGAACAAATAAATGAAAAAACATCGAATATAGATGAAAATATCCCGTTAATTGAGATTAGCAATATTACAAAAACTTATAAGCATAAAAATGCATTAGACGACGTTAGTTTAGTAATAAATCCAGGAGATAGAATTGGAATTATTGGACCAAATGGTGGGGGAAAATCAACTTTGAGTGAAATACTTGGAGGAATTAGAAAACCAACCTCAGGTAAAATAAAAAGACAAGAAAATATGACAATTGGATTACAATTCCAAGAATCAAAGTACCCAATTGGAATAACAGTTTTGGATATGATTAAGTATTATTTAGAAACATTTAACATACCAATGAATGAAGGAAAACTAATTGAAATATTAAGAAAGTTTCAAATTGAAAATTATAAAAATAAATTTCTAGAAGGTTTAAGTGGTGGTCAACAACAAAGAGTAAATATTCTTTTAAGTTTAATTCACAATCCTGATTTAGTTATTTTTGATGAAATTTCAACAGGATTAGATATTGAAGTTAGAAGTGAAATTTTTGATGTAATTAAAGAAAATGTTGTAAGCAAAAATAAAGCAATGATTTTGGTAACACATATGATGAGTGAAATTGAAGAACTTTGTGATAAGTATATTTATATTCACAATGGAAAAATTAGAGAGCAAGGTCTTGTTAAAGATTTAGTAAAAAAACATGGATCAGTTCATAATTTTACTTGAAAAAAATTTAAAGAAGAAAAGGCAGCTGATTTAAAAAAAGACATTGAAAAAGCTGATAAAGAAAATAAAAATAAATTAGATAGAATCATAAATAGTGAAAAAAATAAAGGAAAAAATATTCCTTTAATAAAACTTTTAATGAAATATTATGCAAAAGGTTTTGCAGTACCATTTTTCTTATTTTTCTTCCCATTAATTCTTCTATTCTTAGAAGGATTTGTATTCAAATCAATGGAAATGCCTGGAGCTGCAGGAAGTGGAAAACCGGGGGCCTTATTACATAATTTAATAGGTTCATTAGCAATAATGCAAATAATTTCTGTGGGTGTTTTTATAATTCCACAAACAATTTTAGAATTTAAAAATAGTGTTCTTATGAAAAGAATTGGAGCAACAAATATAAAACCAATATTCTTTATATTAACTGTTGTGGCTATGGGAATTATTTTTATGCTTATGGGATTCTTTTGAACTTTATTATGAGCTGGAATAATGTTTGGTGGAGAATTTGGTTGAGCAAATGTTGCATTACCAGTACAGTTTGGTGAATCAATACCTTTCTTATTATTGACATTGGTTCAAGCTGTTTCAATGGGAATGTTATTAGCAAGTATTTTTAAATCAACAACAACTTATATTGCAGTTTCAAATATTTTATATATGCCAATAGCATTTTTAGGTGGATCTTTCTTACCAATTGATTTAATCATGAATAGTCCAGTTCTAAAATATGCTACCTATTTAAATATATTTAAATATTGCATGGAACCATTCTCGAATGCATGAGCTGGAAGATTTATATTTGATTTAGAAACTGGAATTTATTTAGCGGTTTCTATAGCAATGATAAGTGCCTTTACAGTAACAGCCTCATTTAAATTAAAATGAGAATCTTAAAAAATATTTTTATGCACAATTTTATATTGTGCATTTTATTTTTTAAGGCTTTTTTTTGTTATAATTAAGCAATGGAAAAAATAGTTAACATTATTGGTGCTGGTTTAGCTGGTTGTGAAGCTGCTTACCAATTGGCAAAAAGAAATATCAAAGTTAAATTATATGAAAAAAAGACTTTAAAAAGAAACCCAGTCCAAAAATTGGATTATTTTGCTGAGTTAGTTTGTTCAAATACTTTAAGATCAAGTGATTTAAAAAATGCAGTAGGTACTTTAAAAGAAGAAATGAGAATGTTTGACTCATTAATAATTAAAGCTGCTGAATTTGCTCAAATACCAGCAGGAGGAAGTCTTGCAGTCGATCGAGAATTATTCTCTAAATATATTACTAATGAAATGAAAACAAATAAGTATATTGAAGTTATTGAACAGGAATTTCAAAAAATAGATAAAAATCAAATAACTTTAATTGCTTCAGGACCTTTAACTAGTAAAACATTACAGTTAGAAATATCAAAATTAATTGGACAAGATTATTTTTATTTCTTTGATGCTGTTGCTCCAATTATTACAAAAGATTCAATAAATATGAATATTGCATTTAGAAAAAATCGCTATGAAAAAGGAGAAACTCAAGATTATATCAATTGTCCAATGAATAAAGAGCAGTATGAATTATTTCACAAAGAACTTGTAGCAGCTCAATTAGCTCCAGTTCACTTAGAATCAGAGCAAAATTTAAAGTATTTTGAGGGTTGTATGCCACTAGAAGTAATGGCAAAAAGAGGATTTGACACTTTAACTTTTGGTCCATTAAAACCAGCTGGTTTGAGAAATTTAGATGGAACAAATAATTTTGCTGTAGTTCAATTAAGACAAGATAATGCAGCCGATAATCTTTATAACTTTGTAGGTTTTCAAACTAATTTAACATGACCTGAACAAAAAAGAGTATTTAGACTAATACCAGGGTTAGAAAAAGCTAATTTTGTAAGATATGGTGTTATGCACCAAAATAATTTTATTAATTCACCAACTGTTTTGAATGAATTTAATCAATTAAAATCGAATCACAATATCTTTTTTGCAGGCCAAATTACAGGTGTAGAAGGTTATGTTGAATCAACATCTTCAGGTATTATAGCTGCTATTAATATTGCAAGATTAATAAATCAAAAAGAACTTAAAAAATTTCCAATTGATACTGTTATGGGTGGTTTGCAAAATTACATTATTGCCACTAGTTCAAAAAATTTTCAACCAATGAAAGCAAATTGAAGTATTGTTGAAAATTTAGAAATTAAGTCTAAAATTAAAAAAGAAGAGAAAAAAGATATGTATTCAAATAGAGCTTTAAATTCAATGAAGCAATTTATTAAAACATTAGTATAAATAACGAAAGGTTAATATGAGAGAAATCGATAAGCAAAGTATTTTTTGATATGGTTTACATAACTTAGTTCATGAAAATGCACAACTTAAATACTATATTACAACTCAAAAAGAACTGATTTATAATTTGTATCCAGTAGTTTATTTAGGAGTTATTCAATATTCTTTATATCGAGGAATAGTTTTAACAGAAATTCCATTAGAAGAGAATAATTCATATACAGAATATATTCTAGAAAGATATGAAGAAATTTATAAAATTAGATATAGATTTGTAAAAGATAAACCAAAAAAAGCAAATTTAAAGGACAAAGAAACATATGAATTATGTTGAGATATAATTTCCAATCTATTATTACCCTATATTAATGAATATTGTTTTAGAACATATGATATGTGAAAAAACTTATCTCAAGCGTATATTAGAGAATTAGTAATTAACTATGAGTATGATATTAACTATGAATCAGATGATGGAAAAATTAAAGCTTCGACAATGTATCCTTTTGTTTTTACTTTAAGTTTAATTGGAGTTCAAGAAAAACAAGGTTTATATCAAAGAATTGAAAAATGTTATCAAAAAGATGTACTGATAAGAAAATTTAATTCTGGAAGAGAATGAAGAGAAAAAGAGTTAGATTATTTAAATGAAACATATGAATTAATTCAAAATGATGAAGAGTGATTATTATTCTTAAGTAATTTTTCATCATCAAAATGAGATAATTTTGATTTAAAAGAACGTTTTAAGGCTCTTTTTCAATTAACTAAATTAACAACTATTCTTATGAAAGAAGAAATTAGTGCTGTAACTATGCTTGATGATGGTGAAGAGCTATATGATCAAATTAAAAACTATCTTCCCTTATTTATATTTGATGATAAATATATTAATGAAAAGGGAGAATTAAAAACAGAATTAAAGAAATCAAATGTCAAAATTTTATCACCATTTGCAAATCAAAATATTAATATAGAAGTTTTAATTCCTTATATTGAATCAAAAGGAGAAAGATTTATTTCATATAATCCTGAAACTCTTTTCAGAACATCAGAAATAATTTATACTGTACTTGCAAAATTAAGATTAATTTTATTAGTTCATGAATATTTACCTAATTTAATTGATTCAAGAATTATGCCTAAAAAAAAGTTATATGTTGATGTATTAAATCTTTTTGAAGAAGTAAAAGAAGATAAATTTAAAAGGAAATTAGATGTAGAAAATTTATTAGAATTTGATTTTTTAATTTCTGAAGATGATATTAATGAAGTATTGGAGTTAAAATATACTAAATTAGAGGATTTCTATAATAAAAAATGTTTCTATAAAATTGGTAAAATCATTAGTTTATTGCTTGGTGTTGAAAATACAACAGCATCAAAAATGAATTATGATTTGTTTGAACTATTTAAAAATATTCTTATTTTAATGGGTCCTCATCCTTTGGATCATACAGTTCAAACACAAATATTAGTAAAAAAACTTTATTCAAAATTTGAAAAAATGTGTAAAGAATATGAAAAATTACTAAGTGAAGATTTTGAAAAATCTAAAATGTATATTTCAAATTTGGAGCTCCCTTTAAAATTATTAAGATGAAAAACCTAAATTAATTAAAAAAATATAATAACTTTTATATTATGTTTGGAACTTCCATTAAACTTATTATATAAAATGTTAGTTATTTTATATATAATATTTTTGAAAAGGACAAAGGAAAATATAATGAGAAAATTATTAACAATTTTAGGAGCTGTTAGCTTAGTGGCTACATCAAGTTCTAGTGTAATAGCATGTAACAATCCAGTACCACCACCTCCTGTTGAGAAAGTGGATTTAACAGATGAATTATTAAAAGAGTTTGTTAAGGAAAATAATGAATTTAGCTATGAAGGACCTTTTGTATTTGAAGAAGGGTACTTATTTAGCGATAAAAGTATTAGCACATACTGAATTTTAGGAACTTTAGCTTTAACAAAATTTTATGATTCAATTAATGAAAATTTTAATTATGATGGTTTTTCATTCATTGGAGGTAGCGCAGAAATTGTTGATAAAACAATTGAGAGCATTAAAAATAATGTAAAATATACATTTAAAGTAGGTTTTTCTTATAGAAGTAATAATAAATTTAACCAAGAACAAAATGATAAATTATTTTTTAATTTTACTTTTATTCAAACAAAAAAATATGACAATCTTGAATATTTAAATAAATTTTTCAACTTTGTAATAAATCAAGATTTTTATGAAAATAATAGAGGTATGAGTACTTCAAAAAATAAAAAAATTGATATATTTCAGACAATTAGAGTTCGACTAACATCAAAAGCATTAGAAGAAATTGCTGACAAAACAAAAAAAATTGAAAAGTTAGAGGAAGAATTTATTAATGGTTTTAAAAATGATGAAGGAACTCAATCAAAATCATTTTTGAACTCAGTAAAAATTAATATTAAAGATTTTGATAAGTCTGAACTTGACGAATATAGAGATACCTATAACCTAGATTTAAAAATTGCATTGAAAGATAATATAAGTATATTTATAAATAAGAAATTAAATATAATTTTATCTAAAAAAGGTTAAATGAAAATTGGAAAATAATTATCAGAAATTGAAATAAATAGTATAGAAAAGGAAAATATAATGATAAAATTATTAACAATTTTAGGAGCTGTTAGCTTAGTGGCTACATCAAGTTCTAGTGTAATAGCATGTAACAATCCAGTACCACCTCCTGTTGAGAAAGTGGATTTAACAGATGAATTATTAAAAGAGTTTGTTAAGGAAAATAATTAATTTAGTTATGAGGGACCTTTTATATTTGAAGAGGGGTATAAAATAAATAATAGTATAACTAGTACAAAGTGATTTTTAGGTCATTTAGGTTTAACAAAATTTTATGATTTAATTAATGAAAAGTTTAATTACAAAGGATTTTCATTTCTAGGAGCTTCAGCAGAACTTCTAAATTATGAAAATAGTGTTATTAAAAATAATACTGAATATACTTTTAATTGTAAATTTAGTTATCAAAGTAATAATAAATTTAATGAAAGAGATAACGATACATTACCTTTTATTTTTAAATTCACTCAAACAGAAAAATATGAACAAAAGGAATATTTAGAACAATTATTCGGTACTGTAATTAATCATCGTTTTTATAAAAATAATGAGGGAATGAGCACTTCAAGTTCTGAAAAAATAGATATTTTTAATAGTTTATCAATTGATTTAACTACAAAAGAGCTAGATCAAATAGAAGAAAAAAATGATAAATTGAAGGAATTGGAAAATAAAATTACTAAAAATATTAAGGCTACAGAAGAATCTCAGGAAAAATCAATATTAAATTTAGTAAATATTAATGTAACTGATTTTAAGAAAATGGATTTTGATCAATTTAAAGATGTCTATAAGCTAGATTTAAAAATTTCTTTAAAGACAGATAATAGTGTATTTATAGTTAAAGAATTAAATACAACTCTAAAAAAAGAGTAATTTAAAATTATTTAAAAGTAGAAAGGCAAAATAATATTATTTTAGAAAAACTATAATACTATATATTTAGAACCAAAATGTTAAAAATATAGTATTATTCTTTAAAATTTGCTATTATTATTTTGTCTTATTTTTGCCCACGTAGCTCAGTAGGATAGAGCATGCGCCTTCTAAGCGTAGGGTCAGAAGTTCGAATCTTCTCGTGGGCGCCAATTTTAAAAATACATACTAGCTTTTGCTAGTATTTTTTTTATTTTTTTGTAAAATAAGATGGTTGAGGTTTAAAGGTAATAAAATATGGAATTCAAGTATAAATCAAAAATATCAGAAGTAAAAAAATATGACACAATTGCAAAGGTTTATTTAAGTTATTATGTTGATCCAGTTAATAATGAAATTAACAAATTAGAAGTAAATAACCACGAATTATTATCTTTTAATGATCATCCAACCTCAATTATCAAGAAAAATTGAGATTATAATTTTGAAGGTTTTAATGAAGTTAAAAAATATAGTCCCAAATTTGTTACAAATTTTACAAATAAAGCTTATCAAAAACAAAAATTACTTAACGAGATTAAGTTTAAAATAAATTATCAATTTATGGCACTTAATTTAAATGATTTAAAAAAATATGAAAAATATAGTGTTAAAAAAGCTGAATTTATAAAAGTGGATAATAAAGAACAATTAGACAATTTTGTAAAAATAGTTGGCACAATATTTTCAGATGAAGTAACAGATTCTAAAAAATTTTATGGAATATTTGAAGAATATCAAAAAGTTAGTGAGCTTTACATTATAAAATATGATGATCAATATGTTGGAACAGGTCATTTAACTCACTTTGATGAAAATATAACAGTTATTGATGATATTGCAATGTTAGAGATTGCAAGAGGAAAAGGTCTTGCTACTTTTTTAATGAAATCATTAATAAATAGATGTTTAGAAAAAGGACAAAAAGAAGCTTGTCTTTTTGGAAGTAAAATGGCCTTTAATATTTATAAAAAATTAGGTTTTAAAGAAGAAGATTTCTGATTAGAACAATTTAAGGTAGTTTACTAAAAAAAAGAATATAGGTGATTTTATTAAAAAGTTTAGTATACAGTTAGTATTTATATGTTTTTTATTTTTTATGTATTATTTTTATAGTGCATGAGTTAATAATTTAAAAGATAAGGGTGAAGGAGAACTTATGTTCCAATTATTTGATCCCTTTAAATTAATTCTTTTAGGTACAATTTTTACAATAATTTATGGTGCAATTAAGAACCTATTATTTTCGAGATTTGTCAATCTTAAAAATTATAGAAAAAATTTAAGAAATAACATTCTTTTTGAGTTTGACAATACAATTATCTATATTGATAATTTGAAAAAAATTATAGTAGCAAATGATTTATCTGGAGCTAAAAAGGCTTTAAAAGATTTTAAAGCAATTAGTTATATTCCAGATTACTTATCAGATTTTATTGATAAATTGGCAAATACTTTATTGTTAGAAAAAGATATAACAATCTATAGTGAGGCAATTGAAGTAATTTCAAATAATGTAAAAGAAACATTTAATTTAGAAAGAGAAAGAACACTTAAAAATCAAAGAGGATTACAAGAATTAAAAATGTCAGAAGCCTATTATACAAATACAAGTTGAGATTCAATTAAGTATAATTTAGCTTTAAATAACTTGGACAATAGTCAAGCAAGCAGATGAAAAATATCTAGTTTATATATTTCTAAGTTTAAGAATTCATTATTTATGGCATTTTTAATCAATGTAACTGTTTTTGTAATTACAGGAATTATAATGTCTTTAAATAATGTCAGAATAAATAATTACTTTTTTGCTGGTTTTGCATTAGCAATGTTAATAGTTGCAATGATTCATTATAATATTTCAATTATTTTATCTTCAAGAAAATTAAATATTAAAATCTATTGATTACATTTATTAGTTTATTATGTAATTATTTCTATAATATTTGCAAACATTATACTTAATATTATTTTCTTTCCTGATGTTTCAACAAGTAATGGTTCAGAACAACCAGTTTGATATAACTCAGAACTGCTTAATTTATTAAAAAGTATATTATATATTGTATTTTCAACAATGTTATTAACATACGTATTTGGAGGTCTTTTGGAACTATTGGAACAATCCAAATTTAATTTAATAAATTCAATTGAAACATTTATAATACCATTAATAATATTTATTTCTACTTTAGTAATAAATATACTATCAATATATAATACTCAAAACACATACTATATTATCAATTTTACAATTCTTATAATGTTTTGAATATTTATAGGGATATGAAATAAATTCTTTGCAAGATAATAATTAAAATCCTTTTTATTGTAATAAAATATAATTTTAAATAAACTGAAACATATTATTTCTATTATTGCTTTTATTATTAAATATATGAGAAAAAATATACACGCAAAGATTTGCTATAAATGCAAGACTAGAATTTCAGATGGAGATGTTTATGAGTACTTTGAAAAGCAAGACATTTTTTCAAATAAAGTGATTTTCTATGCTCATAAGGAGTGCTTAAAATAAGTTTGTTAAGTAATTTAACTTGACAAACTTATTTTTTAGTTTAATATAATATTGTTCTTAAATAGAAAAAAAGGAGGAAAACAATGGTTAAATTAAGATTAAAAAGAGCTGGTAAAAAAAGAGCTGCATTTTATAGAATTGTAGCTTCAGATGCCCGCGTTAAACGTGATGGAGAGTACATTGAATTAATTGGTACATATAATCCAATTAATGGAGAAGTAAGTCTTAAAAAAGAAATAGCTTTAAAATGACTACAACAAGGTGCTCAACCAACTGATACTGTAAGAAACATTCTTTCAAAAGAAGGTGTTATGACTGATTTACACAATGTTAAATTGGAAAATAAAAAAGCAAAACCAAAAGCACCTAAAAAAGCTGCAAAACCAAAAGCAGCTTCTGCTCAAAAAGCAGCACCTAAAAAAGTTAGTGAAGCAAAAGAAAATACTTCAAATAAATAGTGAAACAAGATATTTTTAAAGCATTTGAAAGAATTTTAAAAGATATTATCCCAAGTGACGTATTATATGTTTTAAAGCAAAAATATGAAACTGATCAAACTTACGAGTTTATACTCGTAATTCAAGAAAAGGATCAAGAACTTTTTAAAAATAAAAAAAATGAAGGTTTTTTAGAAGCAATTACAAATATATGTAATTCTGAGATATCAATTTTTTCTAAAAAAATTATTATAGATTTAGAGGTCTTAGAACTGCATGTTTAATAATTTACAAAAAATAGGAAAAATTGTAGCAACTCATGGCTTAAAAGGTGAACTTAAATTTAAATTAGAAAGTGGTCTAATTCTTATTAAGGAAATAAAAAGCGAGCAATTTTTTTTAGAAAGTATTTCAAAAAATTTAGATGTTTTTGAAGTTAAAAAGTCTTATTTTTTAAATAAAAAACATATAATTGCTTTAGACAATATCAATACTATTGAAAAAGCTCAGAAATTAATTAATAATACAGTTTATGTAAAAAGAGAGTCTGAACTTATAGAAGAAGAGTTTAGTTATATTGGTTTTGAATGTTTTTATCAAAACAAATCCTATGGAAAAGTTATTGATGAAATGTTTAATGGAGCCCACGACTTGATAAAAATTGTAATAGAAAATAATCAACTTTGAATTCCTTGTGTTGATTTCTATTTAGAAAATATCAATCTTGAAGAAAAAAAAATATATCTAAAGCAACTTGAGGTTTTAGTATAATGAAATTTTCAATTATAACTTTATTTCCAAACTTAATTAATTCTTATATATCAGAGTCAATAATTAAAAGAGCAATTGAAAAAAATAGTATTGATGTAGAAGTTATTGATCTTAGAAAGCATACAAAACTTAAACATAATCAAGTTGATGATTATCAACTTGGTGGTGGTAAAGGTATGGTTTTAATGGTAGAACCAGTAGTTAATGCAATTGAAAGTTGCAAAAGGGAAAATAGCTTAGTAGTTTTAACAAGTCCTCAAGGTAAAACTTGAAATCAAAATTTGGCAAGAAAATATTCTTTAAATTATGAGCATATAATATTAGTATGTGGCCATTATGAAGGTTTCGATGAAAGAATTTTAGATTATGTGGATTTAGAATTATCAATTGGTGATTATGTTTTAACAGGTGGAGAAATAGCAAGTATAGTTATTTTAGATTCTATAACTAGATTATTAGAAGGTGTCATTGCAAAAGATTCCCATTTAAATGATAGTTTTGAAAATAATTTATTAGATCATCCAGTTTATACAAAACCAATTGAATTTAGGGGTAAAAAAGCTCCTGAAGTTTTAACAAGTGGACATCATGCAAATGTTGAAAAATATCGTCAAGAAGGTCGATTAAGAAATACTTTTAATAAAAGACCAGATCTTTTAGAAAAAAGTGAATTAAGCAAATCAGATTTAGATTTTATAGAAAAATTAAAAAAATTGAAAGGAGATAATTAATTATGAATATGTTAACAAAAAACACAAAAGCATTAATTGATGAACAATTAAATACTAATCTTCCAAACTTTACATCAGGAGATACTATCAAAGTTAATGTAAAAATTAAAGAGGGAGAAAAATTCCGTATCCAAGCATTTGAAGGTGTAGTTATTAAAACTCAAGGAAGTGGAATTTCATATTCAGTTTGTGTAAGAAAAAATTCAAATGGAGTTTTTGTTGAAAGAACATTCCCAGTTCATTCACCAATTATTGAAACAATTGAAATAATTAAACGTGGACGTGTAAGAAGAGCTAGAATTTACTATATTAGAAAATTAACTGGAAAAGCTGCACGTATTAAAGAAGTTATTAATAATAAAGCAAAAGATGCTTCAGCAGTTAAAAAAGCAGTTAAAAAATAATTATTTAATTTAAAATCTTTCAATTATTTGAAAGATTTTTTTGTTTCTATTTAATTAATTTTTAAAAAAGGTAAAATATTAAATATTAAGAGGTGCTTGTTTTTTATGAAAAATTACTATGAAGATATAATGCAAAAAATTAATGAAATTATGAGCAAAAATGATTATGATGAGGCTTTCAAAATTGTTTGTGAAGAATTAAGTGCTCCGTATGTCCCTCAAGATTTTGAAAAACAATTAGAACAAATGCAAAAAATTATAATGGAAAAAATTAAGTTTGAAGAAAAAAACTTTACAAATTGAAATACGGAAAAAGTTGCAAATATTATGGCAAAAAAATTAGACCAAGATTCTCATTTAATGGCATTTGATGCACTAAGAGGATTAAATGCCAGATTAATTTTAGAAGATATTAAAGCTTACTTATTAGATAGTGAAATTAAACCAGAGTATAAAACTTTTTTAATTATGGTTTTAATTGAACAATTAGTCGATCAAGAAATATTGATTGAAAAGAACGGTAGCAAGATTTCAATAAATCCCGCAAAGTATAATTTGAGAGAAGCACAAGATATTTTAAAAGATATTGAATTAAAAATAGAACAAACTATCTATGATTCAAATCCAAGTCTATTTACAATTTGTCAGCATATTGCAAATACTTATTTTTATAATGTTTTTCCAATTTTAAATTTTGACAAATTTACTTTAAATGATTTAGCAATGGCAATTATTATGAAAGCATGTGATTCATTAGGAATTGTTTTAGAAGAAAGTTTAGAATTAAAAATAGATTTTAATAAGGAAAATACAATGATATTATTAAGTGAGTTAAATAATATCATTTAAAGAAAAGAGGTAAAAATTATGATAAAAACAACTTTCACAGAAGAAGATTTTGTAAAATATAATGACCCAAAAAGCGTTATGATGCAATTATTTGGAGTTACTTGTTCAGTTTGTGGAATTGATGAAATTGATTATGTAGATGAAAAGGCACCAAAAACTTTAGGACAGATTGCTAAAGAAATATTGGATGAAGATCCAGAAATTGATGATGATGAACTAAATGACATGATAGAGCCTCAAATTGATGCATGACAAGAGTTAGATGATTATAATGCTTCAATTGGTATGCCAACATTTTTATGCCATAACTGTTATACTCAATTAATTAATGGTGAAATATCAATATCAATGAATGGTGATATTGTAGATTAAAAAATAAAAAGAGGAGAACTTAGTTCATGAAATTTGTAGATTTAGCGCATTTTAATATCAAATCTGGTAAAGGTGGCGATGGAGCCGTTTCTTTTCGTCATGAACTATACGTAGCAAATGGTGGACCTAATGGTGGTGATGGGGGTAAAGGTGGCGATATTATTTTTATAGCTGATGAAGGTAAGTCATCACTTTTAGATTTAAAATTACAGAAGTTTTATAGTGCAGAAGATGGTTTTAAAGGTGACATAAAAAATATGCACGGTAAGAATGGGAAAGATACCTATATTAAAGTTCCAGTAGGAACAATTATTTATAATAACGATACTAATGAATTATTATTCGATTTTATTAGTGATGGTCAACAAGAAGTACTTGCTCAAGGTGGTAAAGGTGGCAGAGGAAATGCAAGATTTGCAAATTCGAGAAATAAAGCACCTACAATTTTTGAAGCTGGAGATCCAGGTCAAGAAGTAAATATTAAAGCAGAATTAAAAGTATTAGCAGATGTTGGTTTTGTTGGTCTCCCTAATGCAGGTAAATCTACTTTATTAAGAGCGATTTCTAATTCAAAACCTCAAATTGCAGATTATCCATTTACAACTTTAAATCCCCAGCTGGGAGTAAGTAGAGATAAAAGTGGAAGAACTTTTACAGTTGCTGATTTACCTGGTTTAATTGAAGGAGCAAGTTTAGGAAAAGGTTTAGGACATGAATTTTTAAGACACATTGAAAGATGTAAAATAATTTGTCACGTTATTGATATGTCAGGAAATTACGCAACTGAAGATGTTATCAAAAATTATGAATTAATTAGAAAAGAGTTAATTGAATATAATTTTAATTTAGAAAAAAGAGTTGAAATTATTGTTGCTAATAAAATTGATATTGATGAAGCAAAAATTAATCTTTTATATTTTAAAGAAAAATATAAAGATAAAAAAATTATTGAAGTGTCAGGATTAACTAAAATTAATATTGATGAGTTATTATTAGAGATTGGTTCTACTTTGGAAGTTGTTAAAGATATTCCTTTATGAGAAATTAAAGATGAAAATCCTCAAGATTATAAAGTTTATAATTTTGAAACTGATTTAAAAGATATTCAAGTGAAAAACCTTGGAAATGGTAAATGAAAAATTGAGGGAGAAGATGTTTATAAGGCATATCAAAAAACTCCAATTTCAACTTATGATAACTTACTGTTGTTTAATGAAAAACTTAAACATTTAGGAGTTTATAATATTTTAAGAGAAAGAGGAGCACAACGTGGTGATATTGTAAAGGTTTTTGATATAGAATTGGAGTGAATGGATTAATATGCAACTAAAAGAATATATAGATTATTTAGTACAATGATTACAACAAGAGGTAAAAAAAGCAAATCAAAAAGGAGTTATTGTAGGAATTAGTGGGGGAATTGATTCAGCTGTTGTTGCAGCTATTGCAAAAAAAGCTTTTCCAAATGACTATTTGACAGTTTGAATGCCATGTAACTCTAGTGATCTAGATGAAAAATGTAAGTTAGAACTAATTGAAAAATTTGATTTAAAAAATGTATCTGTTGATTTATCAAAAACTTTTAATGTTTTATCTGATTCATTAAATGATTCTGGAATTAAACAATCAAAAATTGCACTTGCAAATTCTAAAGCTAGATTAAGAATGACAACACTTTACTCAATGGCTCAAACTCATAATTACTTAGTTTTGGGAACGGATAATGCAGATGAATGGCATATAGGTTATTTCACAAAATTTGGTGATGGTGGAGTTGATTTACTTCCAATAGTTCATCTTTTAAAAAGAGAAGTTAGAGAGGCTGCAAAAATTTTAGGTGTTCCTCAATCAATTATAAATAGAGCACCAACTGCTAGTCTATGAGAAGACCAAACAGATGAATCTGAAATTGGCTTCAGTTATGACTTAATAGATGATTATATTAGCGGTAAATCAGTTGATAAAGCAGTAAAAGATAGAGTTGATTATTTACACAAAATTTCTGAACATAAAAGAATTGGTGCTCCAATACCTAAAAATATTAGATAGTTAGTGATTGAAAATATTAAGTTTAATCACTTCTTTTTTTTTTTTTTTTTGATAAAATGGCGGTAAAGGGGAAAAATAAAATGAAAAAATTATTAGCAGTACTTGGTTCAATAACATTAATAACTTCAAGTTCATTTACAGTTGTATCTTGTTTTGGAGGTAAAACAGACACATCAGAAGATAAAAAAACAACTTGAACTGATGAAGAAATTTTGCAGAGATTTGGTTCATTAGAAATTAATCAATTAGAAAATGGTGATTTAGAGCTATCTTCAAAAGAAGATCACTTTAAAATTTGATCAGGATCAGATGATGGAAATAAGTATCAAAGAGTTGTTAAAAGTCAGGATGTAGAAGGAATTAAAGCTAATTTTTTATATGATAGTTTACTTCCACCAGAAGCAAGTTTAGAAAATCCATTTGGAATTGAATTGATGTCAGCATTTTATGTTGGTAAAAGTGAAGAGGAAGTTAAAAATGCATTTCCTAAATCACACAGTAAAACTGTATTAGAATTTGGCTCAGAAATGACATATGATAATCAATTTAAATGAAGAAATAAAAATGCTTTTTCAATATTTTTAGGTTCAGGACCAAGAGAAGGTAATACTTTTTCATGTACAAGAATGTGATCTAAAACAATAAAAGTAAAAACTAATCAAGGAGAAGATATGTATGTAGGCTTATTTTCTCTATATGTAGATTATTTTGTAGGATATGTAACAACTAATTTAAGTTCTTGAATGAAAGATTTTTTTGAAGAATATAAAAGTCAATTAAAGTCTCCTAATTTAGAAATTGTAGAGGAAGTAAATCAAAAACAAGAGATTATTGCTAATAAGGATAATCAACATTTAAAATTAAAATTGAGTAATGCTGAGTTTACATTTAATGATTCAATTAAATATAAAAATGATGAAAATAGAAAAATTAATGCAGCACTTAATTTATATCTCAATAATAAAATTTGAAATCATTGAGAAGAATTTAATTATAAATATGAAGACTCAGATTATGATGGATTTAACTTTTTTGAAACAATTGACTCAGAAAAACCTAATAGTGATAATCATTATAATTATGGTTTTGAACTATCAGGTCCAAATCAAAAAAGATGAGATTATAATAGTATAATTTATACAAAAATAGATATAGTAGAATAACTAAATTAAGGGGAAAAATAAAATGAAAAAATTATTAGCAGTACTTGGTTCAATAACATTAGTAACTTCAAGTTCATTTACAGTTGTATCTTGTTTTGGAGGTAAAATAGACCCACCAGAAGATAAAAAAACAACTTGAACTGATGAAGAAATTTTGGAAAGATTTGGATCATTAGAAATTAATCAATTAGAAAATGGTGATTTAGAGTTATCTTCAAAAGAAGACCACTTTAAAATTTGATCAGGATCAGATGATGGAAATAAGTATGAAAGAGTTGTTAAAAGTCAGGATGTAGAAGAAATTAACACTAATTTTTTATATGATAGTTTACTTCCACCAGAAGCAAGTTTAGAAAATCCATTTGGAATTGAATTGATGTCAGCATTTTATATTGGTAAAAGTGAAGAGGAAGTTAAAAATGCATTTCCTAAATTACACAGTAAAACTGTATTAGAATTTGGCTCAGAAATGACATATGATAATCAATTTAAATGAAGAAATAAAAATGCTTTTTCAATATTTTTAGGTACAGGACCAAGAGAAGGTAATACTTTTTCATGTACAAGAATGTGATCTAAAACAATAAAAGTAAAAACTAATCAAGGAGAAGATATGTATGTAGGCTTATTTTCTCTATATGTAGATTATTTTGTAGGATATGTAACAACTAATTTAAGTTCTTGAATGAAAGATTTTTTTGAAGAATATAAAAGTCAATTAGATTCTCCTTATTTGAAAATTCAAGAAGATATAAATCAAGAAATCAATGATACTAATGCAAATAATCAGCATTTACATTTAAGATTTGAAAATGCTAACTTTAAATTTACTCAAAAAATTAATTATAGAGAAGATGAAAATGAAGAGATAGAAACTATGAAAGTATCAGAAGCATTAAATTTATACCTTTTGCATCAAATTTCATTACATCATTATGGATTTAATTCTAAAAATGAAAAATCAGATTATAGTGGTTTTAAATTCAATTGGGATTTGGACTTAGAAGATCCTAATAAGGAGGATTATGATAATCATTATAATTATGGTTTTGAACTATCAGGTCCAAATCAAAAAAGATGAGATTATAATAGTATAATTTATACAAAAATAGATATAGTAGAATAACTAAATAAAGGTGAATAAAATGAAAAAATTATTAGCAGTACTTGGTTCAATAACATTAGTAACTTCAAGCTCATTTACAGTTGTATCTTGTTTTGGAGGTAAAATAGACCCACCAGAAGATAAAAAAACAACTTGAACTGATGAAGAAATTTTGGAGAGATTTGGATCATTAGAAATTAATCAATTAGAAAATGGTGATTTAGAGTTATCTTCAAAAGAAGACCACTTTAAAATTTGATCAGGTTCAAATGATGGAAATAAGTACAAAAGAGTTATTGATAGCGAAGATGTAGAAAAAAATAGTGTTAATTTTTTATATGATAGTCTACTTCCAACAGGAGCAAATTTAGAAAATCCATTTGGAATTGAATTGATGTCTGCATTTTATGTTGGTAAAAGTGAACAGGAAGTTAATACTGCACTTGCAAAATCTCACAGTGATGCCGTTAAAGAATTTGGCTCAGAAATGACAAATAATAATCAATGAAACTTGAGAGAAAAAAATGCTTTTTCAATATTTTTAGGTTCAGGACCAAGAGAAGGGAATACTTTTTCATGCACAAGAATGTGATATAAGACTATAAAAGTAAAAACTATTCAAGGTGAAGATATGTATATAGGCTTATTTTCTCTATATGTAGATTATTTTATAGGATATGTTACAAATAATTTAAGTTCTTGAATAAAAGATTTTTTTGAAGAATATAAAATTCAATTAGAGTCTCCTAATTTAGAAATTAAAGAGCTTGTAAATGAAAGTGCAAATATTAGTACAAATCCCAATAACCAACATTTAAATTTAAAATTTTCAAATGCTAATTTTAAATTTAATGGGATAATGGAATATAAGAGAGATGAAAATTCAGAACTTGAAAGTATAAAAATTTTTTCAGCACTTAATTTATATATTAAAGATAAAATTTGAAATCATTCGTATGAATTTAATTCTAAATATGAAAACTCAAATTATAAAGATTTTTTATTCGATGATAGAAGCGATTTAAATGATCCTAATAATGATCCTGAGACACATTATAACAATGGATTTGAAATATGAGGTCCAAACAATAAGAGATGAGATTATAATAGTATAATTTATACAAAAATAGATATAGTCAACAAAGAGGAAAAAAATAATTTTTAGATTAAAAACTTCAACTTTAATAAGTTGAAGTTTTATTTATATTTTTAAAACTCTTAAAATTTAATTAAATTCTTAATTATTAAAACTTTTTTACATTAATAGACGTTTTTGTTAGATAATTAAATAAATAAGGAGAACTATAAAATGACAGAAGTACAAGCAAATAGTATAAGTGAATATATTGATAATTTACCTGATGAAATAGCAGATAAGATGTTTGAGGAATTAATAGCAGGTATGAGTTTATATTTTGCAATCGTTTTATTTGGTGAAGAAATTGAAAAAAATTATGAACCACTAAAATTAGACGGTAAATCTCTTGAAGAAATATCAAGAGTTGTTAAAGAAAACGAAATAGGAGAAGAAGAGGTTTATTCTGCATTAATGGGTTCATTACAAGAAGAATCAGATGCTGAATTATTTGCAGAAGATTGTGTTCAATCAATTGCTTTTAGTCCTGAATTTCCTAAAGAAGTTTTAGCAAAATTAGAAGAATTAAATATTGAAATTAATGATTTTTCAATGAATTTAATTGTTACTTTAAAAGATGAATTTATTGACTTTTTTGTTAATGATTTAGATATTCAAGAGTGAAAAAACGATATTATTGATGCATTAGTGGCAAGCTGAGACTAATAAAAAAAATAAAACTAGATTTAAAAAAATCTAGTTTTTTTAATAAATATGATATTATAATATTAATTGTAGATAGGGTATTTACAGTTGGGCTAAAAAAGGTGATTGTTATGAAAACACTATTATTAAGTAAAACAAATTTTAAAGTATTAGACTTTAGTCTTCCTTTATGAGTTGTATTGCTAGTTTTTACAATAATTGCATCTATTTCTTTAACTATATATTTTTTGATACTTTTTAGAAAAAATAGAAAATTTTATTTTGAAAAAGAACAGGTATCAGCAGATGAATTTAAAAGACTTGAAAAATTTGAAATTCAAAGAAATAATTTTGAGCTAGAAATAGCAAAAATTAGAAAAATTCAAAGAGATAGAATAAAAAAATAAAACCTTTTTATGCTCATAAAAAAGGGGGCACTTTTTATGAGTGGATTAATAAATCCAATTAAAAATGAAGAATTAAATGATAATCAAAACCAACAAACAGTTGGAACTTTTGCGTTGAATTCAAATCCTCAAAATAACCCTAATTATTTTAATGAAACAGCTATTTATCAAAAAAATTTAATTGAAAATAAAAACTCTGGTTATATAAGACCAAGACAATTAAATTTTGATAATAGTTATCAACAAAATAAAATGCCAGAATATAAAAGAAGCGAAATTAGAGATCCCAATGAAAAAGTTTATTTTCAAAATAATCAAAGGGATTTTATGCAATATCAACAACCACGATATCAACCATCTCAAATACAATCTTATGTAAATTATCAAAATCAATATAATAATAATCTAAAACAAGAACGTTTAGATTTTGAAAATATGTCAAGAATTAACTATGGAAATTATAGAGATGAAAATCAATATAACAGAATGGTTTATCCACCAAATAATCAAATTAATAATATTCAAAGAAATGAAATTTATAGTAATAAACCTCTATATGAAAATTATCATATGCCAAATAATAATATGCAATATGGCTATAATGATTTTTCAAATAATAATCAATTTTATAATCCAAATCCAAATTTTGGATATAATCCAGAAGTTGATTATGCACCTGTAAGTTCAAACAACTATAATCCATATGAACATAATTCATATGGACAAAGAATGAAAAATGCAAATATTATTCCTAAAGAAATTGCAAGAGAAATAAGAAGTGAAAAATTAAGAATATTTTTAATATTCTTAATAGGAGTTGTTGGAATAATTACAAGTTCAATTATGTTAGCAATATATTATAAAGCTGGTGAAGCAGGAACTTACATGGGTGTTGAGAGAGCAAAAGTTATGTATCCATTTTTCTCAATTACTTTATTAATTGTGGCTTCAGGATTTTTTATAACAAGTTTAACTGATTTTGCTTTTATTTACTCAAATGTGAAAAAATATGAAAAGGACCTTTTATTTGGCAAGGAACTCGTACCTTATTTCATAACAAGAAATTATAGAAGTTTAATTTCAAGAGGAGTCTTTTTAAACTGAGTCGCCTTTTGTATTTACATCTTTGGAGCAATTTCATTGGGAATAATGTATGGTTTACAAAGTAAATTTTTAAATGGGGGAAAAATTTATTTCTTCTTTTGAGAAGTAAAATTAAAATCATTAGATTCAGAAATTAAAACAAATATTGTTATTTTATTTATTACTTTAATAGTTCATGTATTAAACATTGTAACAACTAGAACAAGAAAAAATAATTTAATTGGATATTATGGTTATGAAATAATACCACAACATGAAATCAAAGAAATTAGAAAAAGAGCAAATAAAATTTGTATGATAATATTCTTTACTTCAATGGCAATTATTTTATTCTTAATTGTTATACCTTGATTAATTATTAGAAAAAAAAGAGGTCTTTCATTAACACCATGAGGAGCAATAAAATAATTGACAGAAAAATTAATAGTTTGTATGTTCACATTCCATTTTGTGAACATATTTGCTTTTATTGTGATTTTGTAAAAGTTAAAAAACCCCAAGATCCCCAAGTAATTGAAAAGTATTTAGATAAAATTGAATTAGAGTTAGAATCATATAAAAATAGACTAGATGATGTTCAAAGTATTTATATTGGTGGGGGAACACCTAGTTGCTTAAATGAAGAACAAACAACAAGAATGTGTACAATTCTTTCAAAATATACTAACAAAGAAAATTTTGAATATTCAATAGAACTAAATCCTGAATCAGTTACAATAGAAAAATTAAATATTTATAAAAAATTTAACATTAATCGAATCAGTATGGGAATTCAAACATTTGATAATGAACTTCTAAAAAAAATTGGAAGAATTCATGATAACTCGTTGGCAATAAAAGCTTATAAATTAATTAAAAAAGCAGGCTTTAAAAATGTCAGTATTGATTTAATGTATAATTTATATGATCAAACTAAAAAAAATATAGCAACAGATTTGGAGTATCTTAAAGATTTGAAACCAGATCATATTTCTTGGTATTCTTTAATAATGAAAGAAAAATCAGTTTGAGGAAGAAAAAATATGAAAGTGCCTGAAAATGATGAACTTTTTGATGAATTAGTTAATCAAGGTCTTAAAGATTTGGGCTACATTAGATATGAAATTTCGAATTATGCTTTAGGCAAAGATAATAAATCACTTCATAATATTAGTTATTGAAATAATTCTACTTTTGCTGGAGTAGGTATTGGAGCTACAGGTTTTGAACAAATTGAAGGTAAGTATTATTTAACTAAAAATGAAGGTAATATTTTAAACTATAAAAAAGAATTTGAATTACTTTCTCAAGAAGATTACTTTTTTCAAATTATAATGATGGGCTTAAGAATGGTAGAGGGAATTGATATTTCCTTAGAAAAAAACAAAGATATAATTGATTTTTATCAAGAAAAAATCCAAGAAAAAATTAAACAAAATTTATTAGAAATAGTTAATAACAATCTTAGATGTACGGAAAGGGGATTTAATATCTTGAATGAGATATTAATTGATTTTTTATAATATGAAAAAAGCTTTAATTGTAGTTGATTATCAATATGATTTTGCCCATCCATTGGGAAAACTTTATGTTCCTCAAGGAGAGTTAATTAAAAAAGAGATTGAAAATAAAATCATAGAATATAAAAATAATGGAGATTATGTTATTTTTTCAGGGGACTTTCATCCACAAAAACATGTTTCATTTAAACAATGACCAGAACATTGTGTTGTTGGTTCAAAAGGTGCAGAATTTTTTGTTGATTCATCAAATGTTGATTTAATAATAAAAAAAGGAACTAAACTAGAATATGATAGCTATTCTGCTTTTTATATTTCTAAAGATACAAAAAATAGAGAAGAATTAAATGTAGAATCACAATTAGATTCTTGATTAAAAAATAAAAAAATTGAAGATTTAGAGATTTGTGGTTTAGCATTAGATGTTTGCGTTCAAGCAACATATGATGATGCTATTAAAAAAGGATATAAATCTGTAATAAATTATAATCTTTGTAAAAAAATAAAATAAAGTATCGATTAATTGTTTGGAGGATTATATGCTTGAACAATTAAAAAATATTAACAATAACAATTTTGCTCTTTTAAAAGTAGTAAATAATGATAATTTTGTTGATTTTAAAGATATTATATATAATTTTTTAAATCAGCCTCAAATAAGAATTGAAAAGAAATATGATATACTTTTTTCTCAGGCTTTTAAGATTAATTGTTTTAAAAAGGTCGTAAAAGAATTGGAAAAAGAGTTTACTAAAAATTATGTTTTATGAAAATTAACTGAAAATATATCTTATTGAACATCAATCTTTTTTTCAAGTAAATTTTCTATAGGAAATGGAATGATAATTTTACAAAAAATATTCATTTTAAAACAAATTTTCTTAGTTCAATTAAGGTACAATTCAAATATTTGATTGAAATTAAATAAAAAGCAAACTGAGAAAATTAAGCCCTCTAAAAATTTAGACAATATTAATTACAAGTTACTTTTATTATTTTGTGATTTTAATGAAAATGAGGATTTGAGAAGTCTTATTACTAAAGAACAAAAGGAACTTTTAAATTTAGTTTTAAAATCAGATAAAATTGAAGATTATGTTGAATTGAATAATAAGATCAAGATAAATATATTTAAATATTTACCAATAAATATAAAACTTTTTCAAGGTGAAGTAACTAGATTAACTTCAAAATTAAATAAAAAAGAAAAAGCAAAGTTAGCTTATGTTACATTTATGCAACTTTACTGTATTTTTGTTGAAGAAAATTATATTAATAAAAATTAAAAAGACACCATTTATTTGGTGTTTTTTTGTTAAAAATTTCAAAAATTAGCACTTAAACATTGACATTGCTAAAACAAAATGTAATATATTATTGATTAGCAATTAGATACATAGAGTGCTAATTAAGAGGAGGAATGTTTATGGATTTTACACAAAAACCAGATCCTTTAAATGATCCAGAAATCCTAAATAAATATACAAGGGATTTAACAAAGGATGCTAAAGAGGGAAAAATAGATCCAATCATTGGTAGAGATGATGAGATTATGCGAGTAATTAGAATCTTAAGTAGAAAAACCAAAAACAACCCGGTTTTAATTGGAGAACCTGGTGTTGGTAAAACAGCTATTGCAGAAGGTTTAGCTCAACGTATAAATAAAGGTGATGTTCCAAGTGTTTTGAAAGATAAAAAAATTCTAGAACTAGATATGGGAAGTGTCATGGCTGGTGCTAGTTTTTTAGGAGATTATGAAGCAAGAATTAAGGGAATTGTAAATGCAATTCAAAAAGAAAATGGTCAAATAATATTATTTATTGATGAACTACACTTAATTGTAGGAGCAGGAAAAACTGGAAATGGTGGAGGAATGGATGTATCCAATTTACTAAAACCATCTCTTGCAAGAGGTGGTATAAAAGTAATTGGAGCCACAACTTTAAAAGAATATCGAGAGTACATTGAAAAAGATGCAGCATTAGAAAGAAGATTTCAAAAGGTGATTGTAAGTGAACCTACTATTGAAGAAACAATTTCAATTTTAAGGGGCCTAAAAGAACGTTTTGAAACATATCATGGAGTAAGAATCCATGATAATGCTTTAGTAGCAGCAGCACAATTAAGTGATCGATATATTTCAGATAGATTTTTACCAGATAAAGCAATTGATTTAGTAGATGAAGCTAGTGCAACAATTAAAACAGAATTAGCTTCAGTTCCTACAGAACTATATCAAATTGATAGAAAAGTTATGCAATTAGAAATTGAAAAAGCAGCTCTTTCTAAAGAACAAGATGATAAGTCAAAAGAGAGATTACAACAAGCTGAAAAAGAACTTAAAAAATTAAAAGTTATACAAGCTGATTTCAATAATAAATGAAATTCTGAAAAAAAATCATTAGAAAAAATTAATCAATTTAGATCCACAATTGATAGTTTAAAAATAGAATTAGAACAAGTTCAAGCACAAGCTAATTATCAAAGAGCTGGAGAAATTCAATATTCATTATTACCTGCATTGGAAAAACAATTAAGTTCAGCTTTAGATAATAATAAGGAAAAATTGATATCTGAAGAAGTAAGTGAAACAGAAATTGCTTCAATTGTTTCTAAATGAACTGGAATTGAGATGGAAAACCTAATTGAAAGTGAAAAGCAAAAGCTTTTAGGTTTAAGTACAGCACTTAAAAAAATGGTGAGGGGTCAAAATCAAGCACTTGATTTAGTCTCTGATGCAATTATTAGAAGTAGAAGTGGAATTAAAGATCCTAATAAACCAATAGGAAGTTTCCTATTCTTAGGTCCAACTGGTGTTGGTAAAACTGAGGTTGCAAAATCACTTGCAAAAAATTTATTTGGAAGTGAAAAGAAAATGTTACGTTTTGATATGTCAGAATACATGGAAAAACATTCAGTATCTAAATTATTAGGTTCTCCTCCAGGTTATGTTGGTTATGAAGAAGGAGGTAAACTTACTGAAGCTGTTAGAAGAGCTCCATATTCAATATTATTATTTGATGAAGTAGAAAAAGCTCATCCGGATGTATTTAATATATTTTTACAAATTTTAGATGATGGTAGAGTTACTGATTCACTTGGTAAAACGATAGATTTTAAAAATACAATAATAATTATGACTTCAAACATTGGTTCTGAATATTTAATTTCAACACCACCTGAATTAATTGATCAAGATATTCTAACTGAAAATTTAAGAAAATTCTTTAGACCTGAATTTTTAAATAGAATTGATAACATTGTTAACTTTAATGCTTTATCAAAAGATGTGATTAAAGAAATTATTATAAAAACTTTGGATGAATTAAAGGAAAGAGTTTTATTAACAAATGAATACATAATAAACTTCACAGATTCATCAATTAAAAAAGTTTTAGAAGAAGGTTATGATCAACAATATGGTGCTCGTCCAATTAAAAGATATATCGAAAGAAATATTGAAACTTTAATTGCAAGAGCTATAGTTTCAGGGGAAATAGAACCAAAGAGAAATTATGTAATTGATGTTAATAATAACAATTTTGTACTATCAACTTCAAATAAATTAAATTAGCACTTGATTATTAAGAGTGCTATTGATAAACTAGAAATGTATTGTTATGGAGGTGTTTTTAATTGTTAACAAAACGTCAAAATTTAATTTTGAAATCTATTATTGAAGAATATATTAAAACTGCATTACCAGTTGGTTCTAAAAGAATTCAAGAGGTTTTAACAATGGAAGTATCTTCAGCAACAATTAGAAATGAATCAGCATTTTTAGAAGAACAAGGCTTTTTAGAAAAAGCACATACGTCTTCAGGAAAAGTTCCTTCAACAAAGGGTTATCGATATTATGTTGATAACCTTATGGAATCAAATAATATTGAAGATATCAAAGTTCAAATCAATGAAATTTTTAAAAAAAGAGGAGCGACTATTGATGAAATTTTAGAAAAAACTTCATCAATATTAAGTGAGATGACAAAGTTAGCAACAGTTGTTGCTACTTCAGAAATTAATGGAGAGTTGCTTTTATCAAAAATTGAGTTAATACCAATTTCAAGTAAGTCAGCAGTAGTTATATTTGTTCTTTCAAACGGAGCAATTGAAAATAAAAATATAAGTCTTGATTCAATAAGTTTAGAAGAATTAAGATTATCAATTGATTTATTTAATGAGAGATTAATAAACTCAAAAATTTCAGAAATTGAAACTAAATCTCAGGCGATGATTCCTGTTTTAAGACAACAAGTTAAAAAGTATGAATTTGTCTTACAAACTTTAATTGGTGCGTTGATTCATACCGACTCAAATAAATCAAGAACAAGTGGTGTCAAATATTTATTAGAAAATCCAGAGTTTAATGATGCAAAAAAAATAAAAGATATTATTCAATTTATTGAAAATGCTTCTCCTTTTGTTTGATTTAATTATCAAAGTAAAACAAACAAAACCACTGTTGCTATTGGTTTAGAAACAGGTAATCAAAATGATGATATTGCAGTTATTGGAACAAACTTCCCCACAAAAGGTGGGGGCAAAGGTGCTTTAGCTCTAGTTGGGCCTAAAAGAATTGAATATGATAAAGTATCAAAACTTTTAGAATGAATAAGCAATAAAATCGAAGAAAAATTTTTGTTGGAAGGAGAATAACAATGGAAAAAGAAAAAATGAAATCAATTTTAGATTTATTTGAAAATATTAAAAAAGAATTAAAAATAGATTCAAAAGAAAACAAAGATCAAAAAAACAATAAAGATCACAAAGAACAAAAAAATCCTCATGAAAATAAGGACAGTAAAGAAAATAAGGATAAAAATCACGATAAAGAAAATAAAGTTGAAGAACTTACTAATATTGAAAAATTAGAATTAGAGTTTGTCGCTTTAAATGAGCAAATTGCAAAACTTGAAGAAGCAAGATTAATTGCAGTTGCAGATAATCAAAATACAGTTAGAAGATTCCAAAATGAAAGTGCTTTGGTTAGAAAATATGGTGGAGAAAAATTAGCCTCTGAGTTAATTCCAGCAATAGATATGTTTAGAGGAGTTTTAAAATCAACTCCTGATAATCCCGAAATTAAAAATTATTTAATGGGATTTGAAATGATTATTAATCAAATTGATCAAGCATTAACTAATGCTGGGGTGACAATGGTTGTTGTAAAACCAGGAGATGATTTCAATCCAGAAGTGCATTCTGCAATTGAACAAGTAAAAAGTGAAGAGTTTAAATCAGGAAAAATAGCAATTGTTGTTTCAAATGGTTATAAACTACATGATAGAGTTATTAAACATGCAGCTGTAAAAGTTGCAGAGTAATTTAGAAAAATATTAAAGGAGAGATTAATTATGGCAAAAGAAAGAATTATAGGAATAGACTTAGGTACAACAAATTCATGTGTAGCTATTATGGAGGGTGGACAACCAATGGTGCTTGAAAACCCTGAAGGTCAAAGAACAACACCATCTGTGGTAGCATTTAAAAATAGTGACATTATTATTGGAGGGGCTGCCAAAAGACAAGCAGTAACAAATCCAAATACAGCAATATCAATTAAACGTGATATGGGAACAAATAAAAAAAGAAATTTAGAAGGTAAAGATTATTCACCAGAACAAATTTCTGCTGAAATTTTAAGATATTTAAAAAAATATGCTGAAGATAAAATTGGTACAAAAGTAACAAAAGCTGTTATTACAGTACCAGCTTATTTCAATGATGCTCAAAGAAAAGCAACAAAAGATGCAGGTAAAATAGCAGGTTTAGATGTTGAAAGAATTATTAACGAACCAACTGCAGCTGCTTTAGCATATGGAATTGATAAACAAGATAAAGAAATGAAAGTTTTAGTTTATGACTTGGGTGGTGGAACATTTGACGTTTCATTGTTAGAATTAGCAGAAGGAACATATGATGTTTTATCAACTTCAGGAGATAATGAATTGGGTGGAGATGACTTTGACCAAAAAATTATGGATTGAATTGGACAAGAAATTAAAAAAGAACATAATATTGATTTATCTAAAGACAAAATGGCTTTACAAAGATTTAAAGATGAAGCTGAAAAAGCAAAAATTAACTTATCAAGTCAAGTTGAAACAGAAATTAATCTACCATTTATTGCTATGAATGAAAATGGTCCAGTTAACTTTTCAACAAAATTATCAAGAGCAGAATTCCAAAAAATGTCAAAAGATTTAGTTGAAAGAACAAGAAAACCAGTTGAGGACGCTTTAAAAGAAGCAAAATTGAAAGCCACTGATATTGATCAAGTTCTTTTAGTTGGTGGTTCAACAAGAATACCAGCAGTTCAAGAATTAGTTAAATCATTACTTGGAAAAGAACCAAATAGAACTATTAACCCAGATGAAGTTGTTGCTATGGGAGCAGCAATTCAAGGTGGAGTTTTAGCTGGTGATGTAACAGATGTTCTATTATTAGACGTTACACCTTTAACATTAGGGATTGAAACAATGGGTGGAGTTATGACACCTTTAATTCAAAGAAATACAACAATTCCTACTGAAAAATCACAAGTTTTCTCAACAGCAGTTGATAACCAACCAGCAGTTGATATTAATGTATTACAAGGTGAAAGACCAATGGCAGCAGATAATAAATCATTAGGACAATTCCAATTAACAGGAATTAAGCCAGCTCCAAAAGGAACACCTCAAATTGAAGTTACATTTAAAATTGATGTAAATGGAATTGTTTCTGTAACTGCAAAAGATAAAGCTACAAATGAAGAAAAAACAATTACAATTTCAAATTCAGGAAGTTTATCTGATGCTGAAATTGAAAGAATGGTTAAAGAAGCAGAAGAAAATCAGGAATCAGATAATAAAAAACGTAAAAATATCGAACTAAAAAATAAAGCTGAAAGTTACTTGAATATAATTGAATCTTCAATGAGCGAAACAGGTGATCAAGTAAATGAAGAGCAAAAAAAACAATCAGAAGAAATGGCAAAAGAAATTCGTGAATTAATTACTAAAGAAGATTATGAAGCTTTAGAGAAAAAAATGAATGAATTAGAACAAGCTATGAAGATGGCTTCTGAAATGGCAGCTCAACAAGCTCAAGCTGGAGCAACTGAAAAACCTAAAGAAGACATTGAAGATAAAAAAGACAAAAAAGATAAAAAAGACAAAAATAAAGATGAAGAATCTAAATAATTTTAAAAAACAACTAATTTGTAGTTGTTTTTTAAAGATAGGAAGGAAGGTATATTATGGCTAAAAGAGATTACTATGAAATTTTGGGTATTGCAAAATCTTCATCTGAAGACGATATCAAAAAGGCATATCGTAAATTAGCTAAAAAATACCACCCAGATATTTGTAAAGAACCAGATGCAGAAGAAAAGTTTAAAGAAGCTACAGAGGCAGCTGAAGTATTATTAGATGCAAATAAACGTCAAGCTTATGATCAATTTGGTCACGAAGGACTAAGTGGAATGGGTTCTGGTTTTGGTGGTGGATTTGGACAAGGATTTGGTGACTTCTTCTCAAATATGGGAGGAGCTGGCGATTTTTTCTCAGACATATTTTCAAATTTTTTTGGAGGTAGAGGTGGTTCTTCTTCAAGAGGCAGATCTTCTTCAAGGGGAAAAGATGTTGTAATAAGTGTAAGTTTAACTCTAAAAGAATTACTATTTGGTGTAGATAAAGAAGTTAAGTTAGATTTAATTTCGAAATGTGATGATTGTGATGGAGTTGGAGCAAAATCAAAATCTGATATAGTTGATTGTGAAGTATGTAATGGTCATGGTGTAGTTACTGTGCTTCAAGATATGGGTATTGCTAAATTTCAAACACAACAAGCGTGTCCAAAATGTAAAGGTAATGGAAAAGAAAATAAAAACCCATGTAAAACTTGTAGAGGAAATGCAACAGTTCTTAAAAAAGAAACAGTTTCAATGCCAATACCAAGAGGTTTAGTTCCAGACCAACAAATTGTTTTAAGAAATGCAGGGAATTATTCTCCATCTGGTGGAGAACGTGGTCATTTATATGCAGATATTCATTTAAGTGGTTCTAAAAATTTAAGAATAGTAAATGATTTTGACATTAAGTTTAGATTTGATATTAGTTATCTAGATGCTATCCTTGCAAATGAAATTCCCATTAGAACACTTGATGGCAATATTAATATAAAAATACCAAAAGGTATTAAAAATGGTGAAATTATTACTGTTAAAAATTATGGATTATACAAAGGTGTTAAATCATCTCATAGAGGTAATTTATTATTAGAAGTTAATCTTGTAATTCCAAAAGATATTGAAAAAATTGAGAGAGAAAAATTACAAAGTATCTTAGATTCAACAGATTTTAAAGTAAAAAACAATTTAGAAGAATAACCTATTAGGTTATTTTTTTTCCATAAAGTATTATTTTTCAAAGCCACTAATTATTGTATAATTAGTTAGTGAGGTTTATTATGTCTGATAAAATAAAAGTTTTAAAAATTAATAAAAATTTAGCAAATAGTTATGAAAATAATTTAGATGATTTTTCTAACAATAAATTATGATTTGATGAAAATACAGGTGAAACATTGGTAACAGAATTTGATAATACAATGGAATTTAAAAGTAAAAATGTTTCAAAAATTGATCTTGTTCAAAATGCTAATTCTCATTTTTTTGCTCCAGAAAATTCCAATAATCTAAACTTTAATAAAAGTGATATCGAAAATAAAAAATATGAATCAATTAATCTTATAGACAAAATGATTATGCCAAGAAGATCTGATATTAGAAAAGAAATTATTGATATGAGAGTAAGAAGTTATGAAAATGAAAAAAATGATAAAGAATATCTTCTTAATCAATTAAATAATGATTCAAAAATGCCTAATAATTTTAGAAATTATAATTTAGCTAAAAATGAGAATATAGTATCTAACAATAATTATTATGAAAAAAATATAAGAGAGCTTGAAAATTCTTTAAATAAAAAAATTGATGATATCAAAAAAACAGTGGAAGTAACTTCAGAGCAAATAAATGAAATTTTTAATTATAATAATGAAATTATTATGAAAAAAACTATTAAAGATGAAGACAATAAATTGATTAAATCATCAAATAAAGCTCAATTAGAAATAAATGAAAAACCAAAGTCATTATTTTCTGAAATAATTAATGAAACAAAAATGATTTCTGATGTAAAAAGCTCAGGTGAGTCAATTTTTTTACTTAATGATGAAGGAAAGACAACTTCAAAAATTGAAAATGAACAGTTACCAATAAACGAAAATGTAATTCAAGAATCAACAATTTCTAATTTAAATACTCAAGATTCAACAGTTTTTGATTCAGACAAACAACAAGCATCAATTTCTGAATTAAATGTTGAAAAACCACAGATTCTTCAATCAGGTGAAGATAAAGAAGGTTCAATTTTTGAGTTAAATAAACAAGAAGGATCAATTTCTGAATCAAAGATTGAAGAAACAAGTGAAGATAAAGAAGGCTCAATTTTTGAGTTAAATAAACAAGAAGGTTCAATTTCTGAATCAAAGATTGAAGAAGCAAGTGAAGATAAAGAAGGCTCAATTTTTGAGTTAAATAAACAAGAAGAATCAATTTCTGAATCAAAGATTGAAGAAGCAAGTGAAGTTCAATTAAATAATCAGGAATTGTTAGTTTCTGAAGTTGAAAAAACAGAATCAATAAAAGAAAACATTGAAGAACAAAAACAAGTTAAAGTAGAATCAAATTTTGCTAATGCAACAGAATTTTTTGAAAGTCAATTAGATGATGAAAAGTTATTAGCAGCAAACAGACTATTAGTAGAAAATAAATTATTAACTGAAAATAAAAGATTAATTGAAGAAAAATTATTAATCGAAAATAAACTTTTAGCAGAAAATAAGAGATTAACTGAGGAAAAAATTTTAATGGAGCAAAAATTTTTAGCTGAAAAAAAATTAAAGGAAAACGAACTTGAAAAAGAAGATAGTTTAGTGGAAAAGAGATTGTTGGAAGAGAAGAGAAAAATTTCAGAAGAACAATGATTAACTGAAAGAAAACTTTTTATTCAAAATAAATTAGCAGAAAAAAGAAGGTTAGAAGAACAGGGAAAAGTAGTTGCAAAAGATGAAATAATTAGTGATAAACAATATATGCTACAAGCAAATGAAATTGAAATAGAGGATAACATTGTAGAAGAAAAGACTGAATCACAAGCAATAAAATCTCAAACTAATTCAAAACAGGAATTAGATAATATTGTTCATGTCAATTTTGAAGATCAAAATACTAATAAAAAAAATAATGATAATATTTTAAATCTTAATAGAACACTTCCAAGTGCAGATTTAGATACAAAGGAATTAAACTCTTTCTTTAAAGAAGATAATAATTATTCATTGCCAGTAATAAATAATTCTGATTATACAATTGCCAATACAGTGGATGATCTTCAAAAAGCTTTTAATAATCTTGAAAATAGAAATAAAAAAGATCAAATGAAAGCAAAATTTTTTGAAAAAGATGGTGGAACAACTCAACTTGTTGAAAGTTTACAAAAAAAATCAAAAGAAAATAAGAAAAAAGAAGCTTCAAAATCTTTCGACTTTGATTCTTTTGAAAATTGATATAATGATTCAAAAGTAGATAAAAAAATTAGTAAATTAACAAAAAAGGAACTTAAAAAAAAGAAATAAAATAAGGCGAGAATTATGAAGAAAAAGAAAGTTATTGTTGGTCTAAGTGGAGGAGTAGATTCTTCTGTTACTGCTGCAATATTATTGGAGCAAGGTTATGATGTTGAAGCTCTTTTTATGAGAAATTGAGATAGTAACTTAAATAATGATATTCTTGGAAATAAATTAGAGGGAGAAGTTTGCCCACAAGAAAAAGATTATTTAGATGCGATAGAAGTTGCAAAAAAATTAAATATAAAAATTCATAGAATTGATTTTATTAAAGAATACTGAGATTATGTTTTTCAATATTTTGTAAATGAATATAAAAAGGGAAGAACACCAAATCCAGATATTCTTTGTAATAAGTATATAAAGTTTGATAAATTTTTAGAGTATTCTATTAATAACCTTAAAGGTGATTATATTGCTATGGGGCACTATGCAGGTGTTAGATTTAATGATGAAATAAAAAAATATGAACTTTTTAAAGGCTTTGACGTTGAAAAAGATCAAAGTTATTTTCTTTGTCAATTAAGTCAAAACCAATTATCAAAGACTCTTTTTCCATTACAAAAATTTAAGAAAAGTGAAATTAGAGATATTGCTAAAAAGTATGATTTAATAACAGCTGAAAAAAAAGATTCTACAGGTATTTGTTTTATTGGAGAAAGAGATTTTGCAAAATTTTTGCAAAATTATATTCCAAATCAACCTGGAGATATTATAGATATTAAAACTAATAAAAAAATTGGAACACATATTGGTGTAATGTACTATACAATTGGTCAAAGAAAAGGTCTAAATCTTGGTGGTCAAAAAGAACCGTATTATGTTGCTCATAAGGATATAGAAAATAAAATTATTTATGTCTCTCCGCTTAGCGACGAGAGCTATTTGGAATCAAAAAGCTGTATAGTAGAAGACTTTAACTTTATATCTAATTACAAAAACTATTTTAAGTCAGATAAATTTGAATGTAATGCAAAATTTAGATATAGACAAAAAGATATTAAAGTAGATGTAGAAGTTATTTCACAAAGTAAAATAAAAATTACTTATAGAGAACCAGTTAGGGCAGTTACAGAAGGTCAAGAAGCAGTGTTATATCTTAATGAAATTTGTCTTGGTGGTGGAGTTATTGATAAAGTTTTAAAAAATTAAAAAAAATGAGTTAAAATAAAAATGAATTAGAAGAAGGTGTAGTTTACATGTTGCTAAGCAGTTCAACAAGTACGATTGTAATTGGAGTTGTTGTTTTAGTTGTTTTAATTTTTGTTATAGTTTCATCAATAACAAGTAAAAAGGCTCAAAAAGTAGAACAACAAAAAAGAAAGAAAGTAGTTAAAGAAGAAATTAAAAATTATCTTGCAAAGACACAAAACATAAAGAATATTAAAGTTGAATATGAAAAGGTTTATGCAAGAAAAGGTGTTGAATATAAATATAGAGACGTTTTTGACGTTGTTGTTCAAATGTTTGAACCAAAGACTAATAAATTAATATCAACAAACGCTTATGAAGTTGAGGGAATAACAACAAAATCAGGTAAAAATAATTATGTAACTGCATGACAAGTTAATGGCGAAATTGATCTTGAAAATACAAAAAGAAGAATTGCTATTGCTGAAAAAAAAGTTAAATTAACAAAACAAGAGAAAGTTGTATTAAAAAAAGAAGAAAAACAAAAAACTATTGAACATAAAACTCAAGTTAAAGAAGAACTTAAAAATATTAAAGTTGAGAAAAAAAATCAAAAAAGCAATAAGGATATTTCTCTTCAAATGGATAAAGCTATCAAAGCAACAACAGTTAAATTTATACCAAGAAGAAATAAATAGCATATTTTTTTAGATATGTTTTTTTATTTAGGGGGATTATAAAATGAAAGTAGTTACAAAAGAAGATTTTAAAAGATATATGAGTGTTTGCCCTAAAATTGCTTGAATTTTTCATAGTTTAGAGAATTTTAAAAAAATAGTTAATCTAAGAAAAAATAAGATTGTTGAAACACATTACAAAGTTGAAATGAACAGTGATGAAGATTTCAATTCGTCTTTTGGTTTTAATGCAATTGATTTGTATTCTGATTTGCTTACACAAGAAGAAAGTCTTTTAACAAAAGAACAGTTAATTCAAAAAGACTTATTGATTAAGCAATTAAATGATTTGAATGGTTTTGAAATTTCAGGTCTTCCTGCAGAAACAATTGTTGATGGTTTAGCAGTAGGTGAAGCTGCACGTGAGTATTATATTGAAAAGCTATATGAAGATAATGCCAAAAATAAAACAAACTTTGAATATTTTGATTTTCAAGATATGGAATATCATCAAACAATTAAAAAAACCAAGGAGCTTTTAGAAAACAGAAATATTAAGTATTTATTTGAACCAACTTTTGAAGCTAATGATTCTATGCTTAGAGTTAGATGTGATGTTTTAATTAACCATGGTAATAGACATGTAACAATTGTTGAATTTAAAGCATCAACTGCATCAAAAGTCGAACATTTTTTTGATGTTATGTATCAAAAAAAAGTTTTAGAAAAAAATGGTTATATTGTTGATGATGTAAATATAGGTTTAATAAACAGAGATTACATTAGAGCCACTGGTATTCAAAATGAGAGACGAGATTTTGAAGTATCAAATTTATATAATATTGATTTTGAAAATGATGTGAAGCCTAAAATTATGGATATAAAACTACCAATTAGTGGCGAATCTGATTTAGTATATTCGCAATTAATAAGAATCACAGATAAATTAGATAACTCTACAAAATTACCAAAAATAAATAGTCTAATTGATGGTATGGAAGCAAATGATTTTTATTTTGATGGGTGTATAAATGAAATATTAAATTTTTTTGAATCAGAAAAAAATTTATTTAATAGTAAGTGTCAAAAAATCAAATTTGAATATGCAAAATTAAGTTATAAAATTGAAGAAAAATACTGTCAACACGTTGTTCCATATTATGATAAAACTAATTTCAATCTTTATGAGCTTTCAGGTTTTAAAGCTTCTGCTGCAATTATTCATAGATTATTTCCAAATGATATATATATAGAAAATATTAAAAGTTTAGAGGATAGTAAATATATCTATAACTCTAAAAACTTATTTAAAGATGATCAAAAGAGAGTCATTAAGGTAGTTTCTAATTTTATTAAAAATAAAAAACTTGAAGCAAAAGATATTATTAAAGAAGGTTCCTATGAAACAATATTAAATGATTTAAAACAATATTATAAATATCCAGTTTATATGTATGACTTTGAAACAGTTAAATGAGCGATTCCTAAATATGATAATTCATGGTCTTATCAACAAATTCCCTTTCAGTATTCAATTCATGTAATTGATAATCCAAATTATGATTTTAATGATCCAATAAATACAATGAAGCATTTAAATTTTATTGCAAGTAAACAAGAAGACCCAAGACCAGAATTTTTATTAAATTTTATTAGAGATTGTTTTAAATATGGCCCTGGTGTTTATGTTGCTTATAACAAATCTTTTGAAAAAGGGGTTTTAAAAAATCTTATCTATTGTTATCCCCAATTTACTGTTCCATTAACCTATATCTATATGAATACTATTGATTTGATGGAATTTTTTAGAAAAAAATGTGACAATTGATTAATTTATCATCCTGAATTTAGAGGTTCATATTCTATTAAAAAAACTCAACCAGCTTTGGACAGTAGTTTAAATTATAAAGATTTAAAAATTAATAAGGGAGATAAAGCAAGTCAAACATTTAGACAATTTTTAGATAATATAATTAGTCAAGAAGAGTATGAAATAATTTTAAAAGAAGATATGCTTAAGTATTGTGATAGAGATACATTAGCAATGATTGTAGTGTTACAAAAAGTAGTTGATATTATTAAAGAATATAACCCAAATTTCTTAGAAGATCTTGAAAAGCAAAAGGAGGATAAGTAATATGTATAAAGTGATATTTTGTGGAACACCTAATATATCAGTTGAAATTTTAAAGGGGTTAGAAAATATTGGAGTTTCAATTGAAGCAGTTATTACTCAACCTGATAAGCAAATTGGTAGAAAAAAGGAAATTAAATTTTCACCAGTAAAAGAATATAGTTTAAGTAAAAAATATAGACTATTTCAGCCTTTGAAAATCTCACAAATTTATGATGAGTTAAAAAAAATAGAAGCAGATTTTATGGTTACTTGTGCTTATGGACAATTTATTACTCAACCCATTTTAGATCTTTTTAAAAATTGTGTTAATGTTCATGCAAGTCTTTTACCTAAATATAGGGGTGGAAGTCCTATTCAATATGCAATTATGAATGGAGAAACTAAAACTGGAATTTCATTAATGAAAATGATCAAAAAAATGGACGCCGGGGAAATATATTGTCAATCAGAAATAGCAATTAGACAAGAAGATAACTCAGCTTTAGTTTTTGAAAAAATGGCTGTTTTAGGAAAAAAAATGATAGAAGAAAATTTATTAAAAATATTTAAAGGTGAGTTAAATGGAATTCAACAAGATGAGTCAAAAGTAACTTTTGCATATAATTTAAAAAATGATCAAGAAAAAATTGATTGAAATAAGTCTGCAAATGAGATTAATAATTTTATTAGAGCTTTAAGTCCTCAGCCAGTAGCATTTACATATATTAATCAAGAAAGAATTAAAATAAAATCAGCAAGAGTTATAAAAGATGAAGAAAAATTAATAACATTGGATATATTATTTGCTAATGGTGAAATTATTGCAATAGATAAAGAAGGCATTATTGTAAATACTACTAATGGTTTTTTAAAAATTCTTGAACTTCAAAGGGAAGGTAAAAAAATGGTTAGTGCAGCTACTTTTAGTGCTCCAAATTCACCTATAAAAGTAGGTTGAATATTCAAATAATTCTTTTAATTTCTAATAAATTCTTTCAAAGTAGCACAAAAGAACATTTTTTAGATATAATTTAAATAGATACATTAAAGGGAGATTAATTTATGTCAGTAAACGATTTAAGACCTGGAAGTACATTCTTATATGATGGAAACATTTTTGTGGTTTTAGAAAATTCATTTTCTAAAACAGGAAGACAACAGGGAAAAGTTACAGTAAAAGTAAAAAATTTAAGAACTGGTGCAAGAGTAGAAATTACTTTTACTGGTGGAGAAAAAGTAGATAAGGCTCTAATTGAAAAAAAAGATATGCAATTTTTATATAATGATGGTTCAAATTGCGTTTTAATGAATACCGAAACATATGAGCAAGTTGAGATTGCTTCAAATAAATTAGAGTGAGAATTAAAGTTTATTACAGATGGTATTATGGTAAAAATGACAGAGTATGATGGAGAAATTTTAGGAATAACTATTCCTGAAAAAATTGAATTAACAATAGTTGAAGCTGAGCCAGCTGTTAAAGGTGATACAACTAGTGGTGCTCAAAAAAAAGCAAAAGTTGAAACTGGATTAGAGATAACTGTTCCATTATTTATTAAAGAAGGAGAAAAGGTCCTAATTAATACTACTGATGGTAAGTATGCTGGAAGAGCTAATTAAAATAAGAAATTAGAGGTGAATAATATGTACATATCTATGGAAAGAAATTCTAGAGGAAATCTAGAAATAGATGAAAAAATACTAAGTAAAATAATTGAATTTGATGTTGTTTCAATAGCAGTTGGTTATAAAAGTATAAGTGTAAGTGTAACTATTCATCAGGAAACAGATTTATTTATTTTGGTTAGAGTATATGCTCTTGGAGAAGGTAAATTCTTTATGGATGGTGTTAAAGCTACATCAATTATTAACGACTCTATTTTTAAAACTTTAAAAGTAAAACCAAAAAATATTGCATTTGCATTTATTAAATAGCTTCTGATATATTTAACAATTTAATATAAGTATCTTAGTTTGAATGATAGAAGAGGATAATAAAAAAATTATTTAAAAAACAAACAAAGTTTAAATTCTGTTTGTTTTTTATTTTCTATAAAATTTATAATTTTAATTGCTTATTTTACCTTTAATGGTTTTTGACTTAATTTTTTAAATTTAAAGTGATAATTTTTATATAAAAACTTTGAGAGAATATATTAACTGAGAATGTTCAAAATTTTAATTATTATGTAACTAGATTTGATTATCATTTCTAAATATTATGAAAGTATTTTTTAAGGTTTGATATTTTAACCAAGTTTAGGTATGCTACAAAAATTATTTAATAATTAACTCAAAGAAAATATGTTATTACTAGTCATAATTAGTAATAAAAAAATCATATTATTAATGTTATTAACACTTATTGTAATACAATTTTAATAATTTTATATCCCCCTTATCTATAATAACCTTTAAAAATAGGGGGAAATAGTGTATAATAAATCTATATTTAAATGGAGGAACTAGGCATGGCGGTTAATAATAAATCATTAGGAAAAAAAATAAGTACTACAAGGACAAAAACAGTTATTGTAAAAAAGCCTGGCTCAAATGAATATTTATATCAAAAATTTGGTCCTAAAGCATTAGCTCTAATTAATAAATACAATTTGCAAATTGATGATAGTTATAAAAAACTTATTTCTTCATATGAAAGAATTAATTCGTTACCTAAAGATGATCCAAGAAAGCCTAATTTAATTGACTTATGAGAAGGTGAATTTAATAGGATTTTTAAACATTTTTGAGAAAATTTTGCAAATGGACAATTTTCAAATGAAAGAACTATATCTGGTTGAAAAGATAGATTAGATGTTAAACCAGTATCTGTTTTACCAGATGAAAAAAGAAGAGATTTAATCTCAAGACTTTCTCCTACAGCAGCAGATTTTAAAGGTAATAAGACTACAAAAGAAGAAATTTTATTTAGAGCTGGTTATCAGAATCAAGTTAAAACTGAAAAAATAAATTTTACAGCAACAGCTAAAACTGGACAAAATTTATTTGAAATTGAAAACTTATTAAGTGCAGCAGAGGAAAAAGGTGTTGGAGAGCCAGAAAGCATTTTAAAAAATAGTTTTGCTGCTTTGCAATCAAGTGAAAATGAAGTAGATTCAACTAAATCATTTATTAGAATTGATGAAGAAACTGAGTTAATGACTTCAACTGCAATTCCAGATCCTAATTTATTGGATTTTATTAATGAAGGAACAGTAGCAACTAGTTTAGAAGAAAATCAAAAAAGTGATGAAGTTGTTAATAAAGAGATAAATAAAGAAACAAAAAATAAAGAACTTAAAGAAGTAAAAGAAACTGAAGAGAAAAAAACAGAAAATATTGGATATATTGCAAAAGAAAATATGTCTAGAGAAGAGTTTAACAGGACAAATAATATTGAATTAACAGAAAATAGCTTTGTACAAGAAGATCAGAGCCTTGCTGCTTTAGAGTTAGGAACTGAGTTTTTCCAAAAACATTTAACTGAGGAATTTGATATTAAAACTAATGTCTATGTTACTGAAAAAATGGGTAAAATTGAATATAGTTCTAAAGATGAATTGATACTTCCTGAAAAGAGAAATATTCTTTCAAAAGAGGGTTTTGAAATTAATTTAAACCCAGAAAAAACTAGTTTATTAGTTACTAATCCAACTAAAATAGATAAATCAGATGAAGTAAGACCTTATCATGAAGAAAGACCTGTAGGTCATTATCCAATAAATTATGATGCTTCTAAAAGACCAATGATTCACGATTTAATTGCTGCAAATGAACGAGAAAGTCTAGCTCTTGATGAAATGACTCATAAAGTTGAGTATTTAAGACAATTAAGAAATGATCGTCGTCATAGAGTCAATATGATGAAAATTGAAAGAGCTAATAGTTATATCATTACTCGTGCTAGAAGATTAGCAGAGTCTCGCGAATTAAAAAGACTTAAGAGACGTGAAGATGTTAATGTAAAAGCAATCGAAAAAGCAGAGAGATTAAGAAGATTACATGAACGTCAAAAATTAATTGAATTAATGAAAGAACGTCAATTAAAGAGAACAGAAGAAAAACGTGTAGCTTCAGTTTTAAGACTTGAACGTGAAAGACGTTATGAGAGAGATGCTAAATATAGAGCTGAAATAGCAACCATTGATGCACAAATTAGACAAGAACAAGAGTTAATAAAAGGTACTGAGTTAAAAATGAAGGCGTACTTTACAAAGATTAATGATAATGAAATGTTTGATGAATCATTAAAAGTTGCTAAGGAAATAGTTCCAAGTTACAAAGCAATTCAAGAAAAAGCTGCAACAATTCAACAACTAGAAGAGAAAAAGCGTAAAGATAGAGTTGAAAAAATCAGCAGAAAATTTATAAAAAATATTAAATAATTTCAAAAAAGGCAATTTTTAATTAAAATTGTTTTTTTTTTTTTTTTTGTTTTTTGTTTTTTTTATTAATATTCAAAAATTCTTTTAAATTATGAAATATACTTTATTTTTTAAATAAAATATGATATTTATAGTAAAATATTTTTAACTAGTAAAGTTTGTTTAAATGTTTTAAATGAACTATAGTAATAAATTTGATATAGATTTTTTAACTCTTTCAAAAAGAGTTAAAAAGGGAAAAAAGAGGTACTAAATAACAATGATAGTAAAAAATAAATCAAGAGTAAGAACTGAAAGTGACTTTTCATTATTATCTGGAAAAGTAAGAGCAAGAGTTAAGAATTTAATTGAAAAAAGACTTAATACTAAAACAATAATAATCTTTGCTCAAGAATATGAAGCTTATGATTTCAATTTTCGTTTACAATTAATTGATTATATCAATTATATAATGGAAATTGAAAACGCTAATCTACCAACTTATTTAAGAAGTAGTAATCAAGCAGCTAATGAGGCAGTTTATCAAAATTTAAAAAGAACTATTTTTAAACCAAAAGAAATTGATAAAAAGAATTTTCAATTTCAATTAAATGATTCTAAAATATCTACTAGCAAAAAACTAGTTAATAGTTCTATTCAAGCTGATCCTAAAAAGAAGGAAAAAGAGGTTCCAAAGTTAAACTCAATTGATAGAAAATCAATTGAGAAATTACTTTTAGAAGCAAAATTTAAAGAAGAACAAGAAACAAGACTTAGAGACTCAAAATTAAAAGAACAACAAAAATTAGTTGAACAGCAAAGAAAAGAATTAGAGGAGAAAATGTCTCTTCAAAGGAAAAAAACCGAAGAACTTGCAGCTAAGTTAAGAGAAGAAAAAAGAATTTTAGAAGAAAAGAGAAGAGCAGAAGAAAGAAAACAAGAATTAGAAAAACAAAAGATTCTTGAACAAAAACTAAAAGAAGAAAAAGCAGCAAGACTAATAGAAGAAAAAAAATTAGCTGAAGAACAAAAAATTGCTGAAGAAAAAAGAAAACTACTAGAAAAACAAAAAGCAATTGAGAAAAAAATAAGAGAAGAGAAAGCAGCAAGACTTAAAGAAGAAAAAAGGTTAGCTGAGGAAAAAAGAAAAGCTGAAGAGCAAAGATTAGCAGAGTTGGAAAGAAAAGCCGAAGAAAAAAGGTTGGCAGAACAACAAAAATTGGCAGAAAAACAAAGATTAGCTGAAGAAAAAAGAAAAGCTGAAGAGCAAAGATTAGCAGAATTACAAAGAAAAGAATTAGAAAAACAAAGAAAAGAATTAGAAGAAAAAAGAGCAATTGAGAAAAAAATAAGAGAAGAGAAAGCAGCTAAGCTTAAAGCCGAAAGAGAAGCCTTAGAAGCTAAATTAAAAGAGGAACAAAGAATTGCTAAAGAGCAAAGATTGGCTGAAGAAAAAAAAGCTAAAGCTGAAAAACAACAAAGACTTTTAGCAGCACAAAAAGCTGCAAAAGAAGCAGAAAAAGAAAATGAAGAACGAATGATACAAACTAAATCTGTTAAAGAACGAGATTACTTAAGAGAGCAAGCAGAAAAAGAAAAACTTTGAATGCAATTATATGGTAGATCAAGAGAAGAAGCACAAAAATATAGACAAAATCAAGAAGAAGATAAAGTATCTAAGATTAGTCAACATAATAAAAAATTGTATATAAATTCAACAGATGAAGCTCAAAAGACTTTTGATATTCTTGGATATGAATTTTCAATTTCTGAGACTATAGACCCAAAAAACAAGTTTTTTAGTTTTTGATATGATTTAAAAAAGAAATTAAATACATCAAATATATCAATTTGGTTAAAGATTCATCCAGAAAAGCAAAGATCAATTCTTAAAAAGAGATTAAAACTTGAAGCAGGACTTTGAGAAAAAATAAGATACTTATTTACAAATGAACCAATTAAAAAGAAAAATAAAGCTGAACCAACTAAAAACAATAAGAAATCTTAATAAAATCATTAAATAATCAATATTTTAATATTAAATTTGTTTATTGAAGAAAATATTTATTAAGATTAGACTAATTTACATTATTCATGGGAGGCAATTATGATATGCTGTGATTGTAAAAGCAAAAGAAATCATTGCAGTTGTTCAATTTTTGAATGTGATTGTACAAATATTATAAGTTGCTTTTGTTGTTTGTTTGGAAAATGAGAACAAAAAGAGAATCAATTAAATATTAGTCAAACTTTTATAAATTACTCAAAAGAGGTAATAAAAATAAAGATAATACCAAATATTATTAAAAAAGATATTGAAAATAGTTTAAAAGAATTTAAAAAAGTGGAAAATAGTTTGAATAAAATTAATAAGGACGATTATATTAAATACATAGATTCAAATTATGACCCAGAATATATTGCTAGATTAATAGAAAAAAATAACATTGCTAAATTAACTTATTTTATAAGTAAACTAGAATTATATATTGATCTTTCTAATATTTTAATTGAAATAAGTAAGTATTTAGATTATAAAAATGTCTATCTAAAAATAAAGGCAATTACAAATGAGATTGTTTCATTATTACCATCAATTGCTGAAATATTTGCTTCATATGAAGAATCACTTGATAATTCCTTAGAGTATGAAGCGTTAAAAGAAAAAATGTATCTTTTTGATTTAAATTTAATTAATTTGGAAAATAAGTTAGAGTTTAAAATTACTTAATAATAGTTAATTATTTGTTATAATAAAAAAAGTTATGTATAAAAGAGGAGACATTTATATGAAATTTAGTACAAAAAAAATTGCTGAAAAAGGGCAAGGAACTTGAATAGTTACAATAGAGGGTAAAGAGTGAGAAGATGCAGTAAAAAAAGGTAAATCTAAGGCTGCAGCAAATATTGAAATACCTGGTTTTAGAAAAGGTAAAGCGCCAAAAGAAAAAGTTGCTCAATATTTAACACCTGTTAAATATTTAAATGCAGCAGTTCAATCAATCATGGATAAAGCTTGAAATTTTGCAAGAGATCAAAAATCTGATGTTGAACCATTTAATTCACCAGTGCCTACTCCTGTAAAAATAAGTGAAAAAGAATGTGAATTACACTTTGTTTTTGACTTGAAGCCAGAGATACAAATTGGAACTTATAAGGGCTTAAAAGATAAGGAATTAGTAAAAGAGGAATTAAAGGTTTCAAAAGAAGAACTAGATAAAGCAATTGATCAATATAGAGAAAGATTTGTAATGGAAAAACTTAAGGAAAAAGATGGAAAAATTGCTAAAGGTGATTCAGTATCTTTTGATTTTGAGGGATTTATTGATGGTAAAGCTTTTAAAGGTGGAAAAGGACTAGATTTCAAATTAATTATTGGTAGTGGACAAATGATTCCTGGTTTTGAAGATGCAATGGTTGGAAAAGGATTAGGAAAATCATCAATTAATGTAGTCTTTCCAAAAGACTATACTGAAGAATTAAAAGATAAAAAAGCTGAGTTTAAATTAGAAATAAAAGAAATAAAAGAAAGAATTTTGCCAGCTAAAGATGATGAGTTAGTAAAAGATTTAAATTTACCTGGAATTACTACTTTTAAAGAATTAGAAAGTAGTTTAAAAACTCAAATTTTAGATCAAAAATCTGTACAATCAAAAAATATCTTTGTAAATAAAGTAATAGATTTAATAAGATTAAATTCAAAAATTGAAATTCCTAAATCAGCAATTAATAAGGAAATTGAAAATTTATATAAAGAATTTGAAGCAAAAGTTCAAAGTCAAAAAATTACATTAAAAGATTATAAGAAACAAACAGGTTTAACTGACAACGATATTAGAAATGAATTATTTGAAGATGCAAAAAAACGTATTGAAAGTTATTTAATAACTGATAAAGTTAGAAATACTGAAAAATTTGAAGTATCAGAAGAAGAATTAAAACAAAAATATGAAAATTTAGCTAAAACTTTTGGTGTTGAAATAGATTTCATTAAGAAATCTTTATTACCTGAAGCACAAATAAAAGAAGAAATAATAAAAGAAAAGATCGTTGATTTCCTATATACAAATAACGGTTAAAAAATACAAATTTCTTGTATTTTTTTATTTTTTTAGCACTTAACACTTGCAAGTGCTAAAAATTATGATATTATATTTTTGTACCTAAGGAGGAATATTATGAATAAAAAATTACCTATGTTAATTACTCGAGGGAGTTATATCTACCCAACTTTTGAGCAAGTTTTAGAAATTGGTAGAGATAAAACTACTTTAGCAGTTAAAGAAGCAGTTGATAAATATGAGGGGAAAATCCTAATGGTTTCACAAAAAAAACCATTAGAAGATGATCCAAAATTAAAAGATTTATTCACATTTGGTGTTTTAGCTGAAGTAAAAATAAAAAAAGAATGAAAAGATGGTACATTAACTGTAAATATAAAATCAATATCACGTGTAGAAATAAGTGATATTGAATTGAAAGAATTTTATATTGCAAATTATAAAGTAAAAGATAGCTTAAAAAGCTCAAGTAAAGAAGCATTAGATAAAATTACAAAATATATTAAAGCAATGATAAGTTCTCAAGAGGAGTTTCCATCAGAAATAGGAGATATCATTAAATCTTCATCACCTAATGTTAATCCAAACTTTATAGTAGATAGTGCTGCAAATTTAATGCCTTTTATGCCAATTGAAAAGAAACAAGCAATGCTTGAGGAATTGGACCCTGTTAAAAGAATTGAAATTATTAATGAGTTTTTAGATGAAAAACGTCAATCTGCAGATATTGAATCATCAATTAGTAAAAAAATTAAATCAAGAGTTGATGAACAACAAAGAGAATTCTATTTAAGAGAGAAATTAAAAGCTATTAAAGAAGAATTAGGCGATATGGATGGTGAAGGAGATGACTTGGCTAAATATAAAAAACGCCTTGAAACTGAACCTTTCCCTGAAAATATTAAAAAAAGAATTTTATCAGAAATTGATAAATGTGAGGGTATGCCTGCTTCATCTTCTGAGGCAAATATTACAAGAACATATATTGATTGAATGATGCAAACACCATGATGACAAAAAACTGAAGAAAAAACAAATTTAACATTTGCAAAAAAAGTTTTAGATAAACATCATTACGGACTTGAAAAAGTTAAAGAAAGAATTATTGAGTATCTAGCTGTAAAACAAAATACTAATAAAGTCAAAGGACAAATAATTACATTAGTAGGTCCTCCAGGTGTTGGTAAAACTAGTTTAGCAAAATCTATTGCTGAATCAATGGGAAGAGAATTTGTGAAAATGGCTCTTGGTGGAGTTAAAGATGAATCAGAAATTAGAGGTCATAGAAAAACTTATATTGGGGCAATGCCAGGTAGAGTAATTCAGGGAATGAAAAAAGCAGCAGTTAAAAACCCAGTTTTCTTACTTGATGAAATTGATAAAATGGCAAGTGACTATAGGGGAGATCCAGCTTCAGCAATGCTTGAAGTTTTAGACCCTGAACAAAACTCAAAATTCTCAGATCATTATTTAGAAGAAGAATATGACTTAAGTGATGTTGTATTTATTGCAACAGCAAACTATCCAGAAAATATTCCTGAAGCTTTATATGACAGAATGGAAATTATTGAATTATCAAGTTATACTGAAATTGAAAAAATGAAGATTGCAGAAGAATACTTAATTCCAAAAGTTCTAGATGATCATGCTGTTACAAAAGAACAAGTGGTCTTTAAAAAAGAAGCAATTAATGAAATTATTAAGCACTATACTAGAGAAGCTGGTGTAAGACAATTAGAGAGATGAATAGCTTCAATTGTTAGAAAATTTGTTGTAAAAATGTTAAAAAAAGAAATTGAAAAATTAGTTGTTACTCCTAAAGTAGTTAATGAATTACTTAAAAAACGTATTTTTGAACATACTGAAAAGGAAAACGAAGCACAAGTTGGTGTTGTTACAGGTCTTGCATATACTCAATTTGGAGGAGATATCTTACCAATTGAAGTAAATCATTTTCCAGGTAAGGGAGGACTTATCCTTACTGGTAAACTTGGAGATGTAATGAAAGAATCAGCAACAATAGCTTATGACTTTGTTAAATCAAACTATAAGGCATTTGCTATTCCAAAAGAAGTATTTAATGAAAATGATATTCATATTCACGTTCCTGAAGGAGCAGTTCCAAAAGACGGACCAAGTGCTGGTGTGACAATTACTACAGCAATTGTTTCTGCTTTAACAAATAAACCTGTGCCAAAAGAAATTGGTATGACAGGTGAAATTACACTAAGAGGGTTAGTATTCCCAATTGGTGGTTTAAGAGAAAAATCAATTTCTGCTCATAGAAGTGGTTTGAAAAAAATCTTAATTCCTTTTAAAAATACTAAAGATATTGAAGACATTCCTGAAGAAGTAAGAAAAGAACTTGAAGTAGTTCCTGTTCAAAAATATTCAGAAGTTTATGAAAATGTATTTGGTATAAAATTAAACGATCTTGTTAGAGAATTACCAATTGCAACTCCTTCAAAAGAAGAAGGCAAAAAAGCTCATTAATATCTAAAAAACAACTTTTAATAGTTGTTTTTATATTTTTATGATAATATATCAACAATATAAAATAGAGGTGAAAATTTAAATGGACAATTCATATAATGCTACTAGTAATCCAATTGGAGATGCGATTGTAGTAAATAATAAAGAAGAATCTAAACAATATATTCCAGATGATAAGGTTTATAAATTAGTTAAAGAAAAAAATAAACTTAAATTTTCATGAATAGTATTAATTTATGGATGAAAATATAAGGCTTTATTTTTAAGTGTTGTTTTTGTTGTAACATTCAGTGCATTTTTAGTAAGTTTAAATACATTATTTTTAAGAAATGTTCTTAGTGCTGCACAAGCTTCTGATGGTAGATATTGAAATCTATCTTGACAATGATGAATGGCTGTAACAGCAACAGATTTAATACTGCTATATTTTTGTACATATATTAGGAACTCATGTTCTATTATGCTCGCAGTAAATATTGAAGTCGAATTGAGAAATCTAACAATAAAAAGATTACTAGAACAAGATATTAGTTATTACTCTGATAAAAAAATTGGAAAATTAATGACAAAATTAGTTGGAGATACTAACGTTATTGGAAATGAAATTTCAGGAATGATTGCTTGAGTAATTCAAGCTCCATTAGTTATTGTAATGGGAACAGCAATGATGTTTGCTATTCATTGGCAACTTGCTTTAGTTGCAAGTATTTGTGTATATTCACTAACTTTTCTTGTGATATTGTTTTCTTTACAATATCAAAAAAAAGTAAAGAAAGTTAGAGATGTAATTTCTGATGTTAATGGTGATGTAATTGACCGAATTGGGGCAATTAAATTAGTTAAAGCAACAGGTACTAGAAGATATGAAGAATCAAGACTAGAAGAGCTTCATAAACCTTATATTAAAGCTTTTAAACCAATTTCAAAAATAGATGGTACTTTATTGGCAATCCTAATTGCTTCAGATGTACTAATAAATTTAATTATGATAACTATTGCAATAGAGTTTTTTAATGATAACAAAATGTTAACAACAACTTTACCATCATTCATTTCAGCTATGGTTGGATTGACTCGTCCATTATGACAAATTGCAGCTATTATTCCAGGACTTTCAAGAGCAGCTGCTAGTTCAGCTCAAATATATGAAGTCATTGAAAAGGATCCTATTCTTGATGATAAAGATAAAACAGGAATATTATTTGATGAAAATATTTCAAAAATTGAATTTAGACAAGTTAAATTTAATTACCCTGAAAAGCCAGAAGTTAATATAGTTCCTAATCTTGACATTACTTTGGAAAAAGGAAAATCATATGCTTTTGTTGGAGAAACTGGAAGTGGTAAATCAACAATTTCAAAATTATTATTGAGATTTTATGATCCAACTGAGGGGTGTGTTTTAGTCAACGATAAAAATTTAAGTGATTTTAATCTAAAAAGTTATCTAAGTCATGTTGGGTATGTTGAGCAAGAACCATCAATAATTTTTGGAGATGTTTATGATAATGTTAGATATGGGCATTTTGGTGCAACTGAAGAAGAAGTTCATGAGGCTTGCAAAAAAGCTCAAATTGATCAAATCATTAATAGTTGACCTTATGGTTATCAAACTATTTTAGGAGAACGAGGTTTATTATTAAGTGGAGGTCAAAAGCAAAGATTAGTAATTGCAAGAATTTTACTTAGAAATCCTGAGTTACTAATTTTAGATGAAGCAACAAGTGCTTTAGATAATATTGTTGAAAAGGAAATACAAGCACAATTAAATGAATTAATGAAAGATAAAACATCAGTTATAATTGCTCATAGATTAAGTACAATAAAAGATGTAGACAAAATATTTGTATTAGCTCCTGGTAAGGGAATTGTTCAAGAAGGAACTTACAAAGAATTAATAAAAATTCCAGGAAAATTTAAAGACTTGCATGATGCAGGCAAGTCTTAAAAAAACTAGCCAATAGGTTAGTTTTTTTATGCTATTATTCAATTAGGAGTTAAAACAATGAATAAACCTTTAAGTTTTTTATTAAGACCAGATACATTAAAAAATATTATTGGTCAATCACATTTAATTAATAATAAATATGGCCTAATATCTAAAATGGTTGAAAAAAAATTTATTACTAATTTAATTTTTTATGGTCCCCCAGGTGTTGGTAAAACTTCAATGGCGATTTCAATTGCAAATGATCTTAAAGCAAAATATGATTTTTTTAATGCCTCAAATGACAAAAAAGAAAAACTTCAAAAATTAATTGAATCATCAAATCACGATGAACAATTAATATTAATTGTTGATGAAATTCATAGAATGAATAGAAATATTCAAGATTATTTATTGGAATTTATAGAATCCAAAAAAGTTGTAGTTTTTTTAACTACAACAGAAAACCCTTATTTTGTAATTAATCCTGCTATTAGAAGTAGATGTACAATTTTAAAATTAAAAGAAATTACTATTGAAGAAATGAAGGAGGGACTAAAAAGAGTTCTAAAAAATAATAGGATTACTTTAGATATTGAAGAGAATGCATTTGAAAATCTTTGTGAACTTTCAAATGGAGATTTAAGAGTTGCTATTAATTCAATTGAATTAATGATAGAACTATATTCAAATATTAAAATTAATAATGAAATTATTGAAGCAATATTTGAACAAGCTGTTACTAAGGGAACAGGAGAAGGTGATGAATATCATGATCTCAAATCAGCTTTACAAAAATCAATTAGAGGAAGCGATGTTGATGCGGCTTTACACTATTGAGCAAGATTGATGCAAATAGGAGATTATGAAGTTTTAATGAGAAGAATGATCATTATGGCATATGAAGATATTGGTTTGGCAAATCCCACTATTCCTATAAGAGTCTATCAGGCTTGTCAAACTTTTAGACAAATTGGTATGCCAGAAGGAAGAATCATTTTAGGTTTGGCAATAATTGAAATGGCTTTAAGTGAGAAATCAAATTCTTCTTATTTAGCTTTGGAAAAAGCCTTAGAAGATGTTAAAAATGGATTGGCACCACCAATTCCACCATATCTTAGAGATAATCATTATCGTAACGCTCATAAATTAGGTCATGGAATTGGTTATAAGTATGCTCACGATTATGAAAATGACTGAGTTCAACAACAATATCTTCCTGATGAAATTAAAGATATTAATTACTTTACATTTAAACCACATAGTAGTTATGAAAAAAAATTAATGGAAATATACATAAAATTTACAAAGGGAAATAAGATAAAATAATAGATAGAAAGTAGGTATTTTTAATATGAAAACTAGTGCAAAAATAAAAGAAGAATTAGCCCAACATGGTTATATTTGATTACCTACATATAAAAATATATTAGAGAAAGTTTGACAACACTGTGAAACTTATATTGATGAAGATGAAGAAGTTTTATCAGCACTTTGAGCAAGTTTTAAAAGATATGAAGAAGATATGATTGGAATAGTTTTTATTACAACTAAAAGAACATTTACTTTGGAAATTAGTGATGATGATAGTAGTACTCAAATAAGATATTTACCTTTTGACTCATATTCACTTCAAAAAATTCAATTACAATTTTCAAAAAATGCAAAGGGTTTACATTATGTTTCACTTCAAAATGATAGTTTTGGAAATGGTATTACATTTGGAACAACTAATCGAGATGTTGCGCAACATTTTGTTGACACTTTAAGTGGAAGAACAAATGGAGAAATTGAAATACTTCCAGATTCTGATGACCCATTATTAGCTGAAAATGAAAAAGAACAATTAATTGATGAAAATTTAGAAAAAGCTAAGAAAAAAGTTCCTCATAAATTAGAAAAAAAACATGAAGAAATAAAACCTATGAAAGAATTTGAGCAATGAAGGAAAGCACCTCCAGAAGCTAAAGATAAAGTGGTTGAAATTAAGATTGTACCGCCTAAAAAAGAGAAGCCTAAAAAAGATAAAAAAAGAGGATATGGTGTAAAATGAAAATCAAAGATTTGATTATTATGATTTTTGTTACCATTCTTAACATTAGGAACTGTTATTGCAATTGTGTTTCTATTATAATATTAAAAAAACTCGTTTATTATAACGAGTTTTATTTTCTTTCAATTGATGTAATTTTTCACTCATTTGAACCTTTTGTTAATTTAAGTTCTATTTCATAAAAAAATGTAGCTCATGAAAGTATATCTGTATATGTAGTTTTGTATTTTATAAAGGCATCAGTATCTGGTTGATCAATACCCTCATAACTTAATACTTTTGTTTTAAAGTTCATATTGCCAATTAATTGTTTATAAGTGAAGTTTGTTAACTCTTTTTTAATTCTATTAACTTCTTTAAAACCTTCTAATATTTGATCAAATAAAGCATTAATTGAAGGGTCATCAAATATTTTCTCTAAACCACTTAATATTGTTTCTTCTCTAAAATTATTTTTTTGCTTTCCTAAATCATCAAAATCACTTCCAAGAGCAAACATTGCTGATTTAACACCTTTAACTTTTTTATTTTTAATATTATCAAATTCAATATATAAACCATTCTTATCGCTAGTAATCATTAATGTTTGAAGAGAAGTATATTTATTATTACCTTGTTTATAAGGAATATCATTTCCATAAAAAATAGAGTATTTATCATCAATTAAAGCTGTTGATAGATTTCTGAACCCATTAGCCATTAATGTTGAAGCCTTATTAATATTTTCTACTTTCTTTAGATTTGGATTTGATGAATTAATTGATTCATAAAGAAGATTTAATATTTCTGAAATATTTTTTCCTAAAAAAATATGTGAGTTTAATATAGTTTGTAAAGATGTATTTGTTTCTCCTCCAATAATAGTTTTCAAGAAAGTTGACTCAGAACTTCAAAGAGTCCTTCAAGAGTTTTTCATTATTTCATCTTGATTAAATCTAAATGGAATTTTAACACCAAAAGTTTTTAAAAAATCAAATAGGGAGTCTAATCCATTGATACTTCTATTTTCAATAAAAGTATCAATAATTGCTTTCATAAAGTTACCTATCTGATTAGGTCCAATTTCTGCAACTACATTAATTTTAATATTTTTTCATTGTGCCAAACCATTTCCTATTGCATATAGTAAAGGAGAGAAACCCTCAGCACCTGTGTAATCACCTGATAAGGTTGTTAATTTTCCTAATAGGGCAGGTACTCATCCTAAAATACCAGGTTTTGCAATATCAAAAGTTTTTTTACTTCCACTTTGGAATAATAATCCAATTAATTTAGCAAAGTTCAATCCATCATTTTCTTTTGCGTTCAAAGCGATTGAAAGATTTTTTATTAATATTTTTGAACTATATTTATTATTAAATTCTTGCTCTCCAAGTTCTTTCAAAAACTTCAAATTCTTTTTTTCTTTTCTTCCAACTTCACCTTTGTATGAATATAAGTCATCATGGCTTTGAGGAGTATCTTGTGAAAAATCGATACTTGTAATTCTATGCAAAATAGCTGAAACAACAAATAGGGCATCAAAAAGAATTGGGATCATATTTGAAGTATCTAAATTATTTATATTTTTTAGAAAACCAGCAAATGTATCACCAAATTTATTTTCAAAATCATAATCAATATCTTTATACAACTCATTTATATCTTCAATAACTTTATCATTTTGTCTTGAAAGATTTGCAAATATATTATTAAGTCTTTTTACTGCAGCATTCATTATTTTTTTATTTGTCAAGTTTTCAATTTTATCTACATTTAATATTTTATTAATTACTAAATCTATTGTTCCTAAGGAATTAATATTTCAATTATTCTCTTTAATAGTTGTTCAAAAATTTACATTTAGAAAATTTGCAATTAGAAAATATGGTAAATTTGAACTCTCAGCTAGTTTTATTATTAGTGCAATTACATCTGCTCATTGATCTAAGATTTTTGCAATTGGTTTCATCTTTTCACTACTAAATTGATCAACATTATTTTCACTAAGTTTTAACTCAGGTAAAAAAGATTGTATTAATCCTGATGAGTTCGGATGAATTCCACCGTTTGCCTTTATAATACCAATAAAAACTGTTAGAAGACTTCCAATAGAGTCTGCTGGACCATTTGGAGATTTTACATTGTTTGTAAGAAACAAACTATTTTCATTTGTAGAATCTTTTACTTTAGCTATTTTATTTATCTCATCTCTTGTTAAATTTTGATTAAAATAACTACTATTTAAAGAACTCATATTTGTTTGATAGTTTGTATTAAAATCAGGCATAAGTTCTTTTGCACTACTTGAATTTATTAAATCAAGTAAAAAATTTGCATCATATGGAAGACCATTGTCTCTACTTTGACTTGCATTTTGTATCATTGCTCCTCTTAAAAGAGTAGACGATATTTTAGTTAGATTATTTACTTTATTAAATATTGACTGTTTTTTATTGTTTACCATGCTACAACTTGCCACACTTGCTGTTGAAGCTGTTATTGAAACTATTCCCAAAAGTGAAATAATTTTTTTCATTTTCCCCGACTACTCCTTCTAATTACATTAATTATATATTAAAAAACTTTCTTTAAATAGAAAGTTTTTTTGTCAATATTTATATTTAAACTCTTTTTATACTATTGATTTTTCAAGATGATTGATCTAATTTAAGGATTAAATCAATTTGGTATTTAAAAGTTTTATTAGTAAATGGCTCATTATAAACAATTTCATAAGTAATTGATTGTTCTAAATTATTTTGATCTATATTTTTATAATTCAAAATTTTTGTCTTAAAATTTTGGCTTTTAATTAATTTTTTATAGATATTATTAGAAATGTTTGTGTTAATTGAATTTATCTCATTAAATGCTTTTAATAAGTCATCTAAAATTTGATTAGTTATTTCATCATCAAAAATATATTCTAATCCTTGCATAATTGAAGAATTTCTAAACTTACTAAATATTTGATTTCCATTTGTATCAAAATCAGTTCCTAAAGCATACATTGATGCTTTAGGACCTCTAACTTTTTGATTCACTATGATTGGATCTTCATTAATTTTTAAGTATAAACCATTTCTAGTTGAAGTTAAAATTAAAGCTTGAAGGGCATTATAGTTACCATTTTCACTATTTTGTTTAAATTGTTTTTCATTATTATTACTTTGATATCAAAGTTGATATTTATCATTTACCATTTCTTTGCTAATTATATCTAACCCTTTAGATAAACCTTCTGCTTTTTTATCAATATTTTTACTTTTTTTCATTGTACTAGTTGGATCAACTTGAGTAAGGGCTTTATAAATTAAATCAATAAGTTTAGAAAGGGTAATACCTTCAACTATCTCATTTTTGAAAAGAGAATATAAACTAATTTGTTGTCCAGTTAAATCCTTTATTAAAGTAGAATCTTCATCTCAAATAGCACTAAATAGATGATTTAATTGACTTGTTGTTTTTTCACTAACTTTTAAATCAATATTTATACCAATACTGTTTAAAATCTCAATTACTTTATTCAAACCACTAAAATTTGAGTTAAATCCAAGTCCATCACCAATTACTCATCTAAGTACATTTCCCACTTGATCAGGTCCTATACCTGCAAAAGATCAATCTTTTCAAATTGCAATTCCATTTCCAATACCATAAAGAAGTGAAGAATAGTTATTTTTTTTATTTTGTCCTATTCAAGGAGAACTTATTTTTGGAATTAAACTTATTAATCCAATGTTTTGGTCAATATTTGTTACTTTTTCACCAGAATTAAAAAGTAAATAGAATAACTTTTGCATTTGTTTACCATCTAAATTATTTTCAATGTTTGTAATTGTAGAAAGATTTTTTAAAAGTCTTGCAGTGTTATATGGATTATCTTTTAAAGTTAATTTATTTAACTCTGCTAAATAGTCATTATTTAATTTTTTACTATCAAATAAATATTCATTTGATAGTGGAATAAAGCTTGAAAAATCTATTGATGAAATATATTTTAGTAATGATGAAAAGACGAATAAAATATCACTTATATTTTCAGTTTTTTCAAAAATTGACTTTAACACTTCTTGTATATTTAAATTACTATTTTCCTTTGTTATTTGTTTTAAAAATTCTCCAATTATTTTTCCTAAGTCTTTATCAAAGTTTTTACTTAAACTAAATAAATTTTCACCAGTTATAATTTTATTTTCTTGATTTATTATTCTAGCAAAGATATTATTAATTTTATTTAAAGAGGCGTTTATTATCATTTGACCAGTTAGTTCATCGGCATCTTTTTCTTGTAGCAGTAAAGAATTAACCAAATCATCAAAAATTTTTGCGCCCCCTGATAAATTTATATCGTTTAAAAACTTAATAATTCAGTCAAATATTGCCTTCATATCTTTTTCTTTAATTGCATTTTCAAATTCTGAATTAAAGAAATTTTTTAAAATAGCATAAATGGCATTTGATTCTTGTAAAAACCCAATTGTTTTTGCTAAAGGGTCTTTAATATTTTTAATTAAATTTGCAATTGGTTTAAGTTTTTCACTATTTAAATTATCTGCTAAATTATCATTTAAACCAAGTTTAGGTATTGCACCTTGAATTAAACCTGAAAGACTTGGGTGAATTCCTCCGTTAGACTTTAAAGTAGTAATAGCAAAAACAGCAATACTTGCAATACTTTGAATTGAGCTAGTAGGAGATTTTACTTTATCACTTAAAAAGTCTTTATTTAAATCATTAATTGCATTTCTATCTAAATTTTGATTATCAAAATAAAGATTTCTAAGGCTATTTAAAGTTGTTTCACTATTTGTATCAAATAATGGAATTAGCTCATTTGCTTTAGAATTATATACAAGATTGTTTAAATAATTTGAGTCATAAGCAAAACCCTTGTTTATTTCTTGACTTGCATTTTGAATGATTGAACCTCTTAATAAAGTTGAAGAAATTTGTGTCAAATTACTAATTTGGTTTTTAATTGATTTCTTTTTCAAATTTATTGTGCTACATGAAGTAACACAAATAGTAGAAGTTGACATACTTACTACTGCTAAAATTGATAATATTTTTTTCATTTTATCCCCCGATGTATAAATTATATTTTCAAAATATGATAAAATATTTTTGAAATAATATACTATTTCAAATTATTATAATATGTAGTCGGGGAAGAATTCAATGAAAAAATCATTATTTTTATATTTAAAACAAGGTATAAAAGGTGTGATGAAATTTAAAATACAATTTATTGTAATTGTTATTTTAAGTTTTTTAGCAACTTTTATTTTGAGCATCTCTTTTTCAACAACTAAAAGGATTACAAATGATTATGAAAAGACCATGTTAAAGATGGAACCTTTTGATTTTTTAAATCAACAATCAGTTGGATTAAATTTAGCAGAGGGTACAGGTTCAAATATAATAGCACCGATGGATATTCTTAATAATCAGTTCTTATATGTTAAAGATTCAAAAGATTTAACTAGTCAAAAAAATAATAAAGCAGTTGATTTAAATTATAATATTTCTTCTTTTGACGATTTTTCAAGTGAGGGGTATCAAGAAACATTTTTAACTAAAACTTTTCAGGATTCTGAAATTCAAAAGCAATTCTTAGAAATGTTATCTGATAGGGATTATTGATTTAGTATATTTCAATATACTTATGATCCAATTAAAGATGAAATTAAGTGAGATTCAAATTTAGATATTAATTATTATTCTGGTTCAAGTTCATATTCATATTTAAAAAATACAGCTGCAAATAAACGTGGTAGAATTTCAAATTTTTTCTTACCAACAATTGAACTATTAAAGAGTAATTATTTAAAAGATCTATTTAGTGAAAATCCACCAAATTATATTAAAAATACTCTATTTTATGAATTAAAATCTAAAGGAATAATTACTCTTGAAAATTTTGAAGGAAAAGAAGCTTCAAAAAAAGTATTAACAGATAATTCTGATTTTGATATTTATAATAGATATTTATATTTTGCATTAGAAGCTATAATGAGACAATTAATTGGTTCAACAATTGAATATCCTACATATTGAATAAATCAAGCAATTGCTCAATCAGATTCAAAAGAGAGAGAGAGAGTAATTCAAAAATTTAATGAGTTAAGTAAAGACAATAAAATTGGTTTCAATTTTTTATTAGAAAATGAAATTGAAACAAGTAAAGAGTTTGCAATAACAATATTTAAATGAATATTTGGTTTTAAACCACAGTCAAATGAATGAAATAGTGAAAATTTTGAATCAAGTGATAAATTTATTGTAGATAAAGAATCAAAGCCTTGAAAAAATAATCTTGATGTAGGTTCTGAAAATATTGATTTAGAGAGATACCCAAGTTCAAAAGAAGAAATTTTTAATAAAGGTATGAGAGGAAGTTTAAATCAAATTGTTGTTAATGGTAGTAATAATAAAGTCTATAATTACGATAATAGTTTTAGTAGCAAATATTTAAGACACTTTGAAAATCAAAGTATTGAACAGACAATTGGTTATTATAGAGATTTTAATGATTTTGATACTTATAATATTGAATATAATTTTGAAGGAATAAGTGCTGCAAAAGCATTTTATATTAAGAATGAATTTTTAGCTAAAGCTATGGGATTCAAATATGAAGCAAGAGCTGAAATGGAATTCACTGATGTAACAACCGAAATTAATTACAGAATTATTGATATCAATAATCATTGAAAAGATAAACTTACTTTGTACGAAGGACATTTACCAAGGACTAAAAATGAAATTTTGATTAATCCTCAGTTTGCCACAGCAAATAAATATCATTTAGGAGATAATATTGTTTTAGGTGAAGGTAATTTTGTTATTTCAGGTTTTGCAGTAGAACCTTTAAGTTATTTTCCAATGGGAAATACTCAAAATCCACTTCCAAATAATAAAAAAAATGCAATAGTTTTTGCAACTAAAGATAACTTTAATCAAATAATTTCTACGCAGTTAGAAAAACTTGCAACAAAATCAATTTACTCTATGCTGACAGTTGAAGATAGAAATAAGTTGTCTGAAAGTGATAAGAATCTTGAAAAATATAGAGCTTATTCATTTAATAATGTGATAGAAGTTTATAATTCTTATAACTATATAGTTGGAAACAATGAAAAATTGGATAGTAATAATTTTATTAATAAATATTCAACTTTTGAATCAAGTACCTTTAGATATAATTGAATTGTTGCTCCAATGTTAATTAACGGTTTTAGAATTTTTTCTTATATTTTTTCAGTTTTAGTTTTTTTAATCACAATAATTGCAACTGTTGTAGCTGTTAAAAAAACAGTTGAATTAAATTCTGGAGAAATTGCTATTTTAAAAGCAATGGGAGCTGGCAATTATGAAATAGCTTCTTCATATATGTCTTATGGAATAATTGTAACTATATTTATTGCTCCAATTGCGTGACTTTTGGGTTCTTTTATTCAAGAATTTATAGCTAAAGTATTTTTAAATTTCTCATCAGGAAGATCAAACTTGATTATTTTTAGTCCTTCAGCATTGCTGATTTCAATTTTAATTTTTGGTTTATTATTATGTTTAATTTCCTTTTTAACAGCATTTTTATTGGTAAAAAGACCAACATTAGAGATTATGTATAAAATGGAAAAAGTTAAACGAATTAAATGAGTTGATAAATTTAATAATAAGGTATTTAGCAAAAGTTCTTTCTCTACTAGATTTAGTATAGAATTGGCAACATCTGGGTTTTCTAAAACAATTCTATCTGCTACAACAGTTTTTTTTGCAGGATTTTTAATATCATTTGGATTAACAATTCCTGGTTTAGTTCAAAATGTTGTGGGAGGTTATTATAAAAATGTATATTATTCTAACTCTTTTGAAAATAGAGAATTAATAGGAAATGCACCTTTAGCCAAAACGTCGTTATCACCAACAAGAGAAGTGGAATATTATGAAAAGTCTTTAATTGATAGTAACAATATTTTTGGAAGTGGTATAACACAAATATCAAAAAACGTATCAAGTTTTGCACCACCAGCAGATAATTCGGCAATTCCTCAAATACTATTAAATCCTTCACAAACAGAAGATAATAAATTAAAAGCGGATTGACTTTATAATTTTATGAATAGTGTTTCTTCTGAAGAAGTTAATTTAGATAATCAAAACTCACTAATTGCAGTAATTGCAAGTTTATTAGGAAACAATATTAATCAATTGGTTGGTAAAGCCATTTCAATTGCAGATATTCAAAAAATTTTGGAATGAACAATTCACTCTGATTCACCAGAATTAGAAAATTTTGAAGATAGATTGCAAAAAATTACAGACTTATCTGGATTATTAACTGATGGTTTACCACAATTGCTGACAAACTTTGTTCCTGGTTCAACAGTTACAGAAGGAGATTGAAAAGAGCAAATTGTAAATATTATAATTGCACAAACGCCATCGTATATAAAGCAATATGTAACTAGATCAGAAAATAGACTTAATAACTTTTCATTTGGTTGACAGATTAATAAATATATACCAGGAGTAGATAATGTATATACTAGATTAAATATTGCTACAAACAATAATATAAATTTAGATATTACAGGTTTACAATCAACTCAAAGTGCCTATAATATGAATAAAAATGAAAGAACCAAATTATTTATTAGTGATTATCAAGCAAAGATTTTAGAAAAATTAATAAATGGTTTTGATGTTACAGACAGTGAGATTAAAGATGTTAGTCAATTTTATGATGCAAAAACTCTAACTATTCCAGTAATTGCAAATGGTCAAACAGATTTTGTACTTAATAATGAATGAGATAATCTTAATAATCCAAAAATTAAAAAGGATAGACTTATCTTAAGGGAAAGTTCATTGAATATACCAAATCAAGCTTGAATGTATGATGATGGAGATTGATTAAGATATAAGAACTCTTCATTTAATTCTGATAAATCTTATATTGAAATGGAAGGACTGTCTGCAAGTAAATTTACACATGCTCCAATTTTTGATCAAACTGGTTTTAACTTAATTAATCCTAAAAATACTGGTGATAAAATAAAGCTTAAAAATAATGCATATGGATTCTATAATTTAACTTCTGATCCTAATTCAAAAGAAGAAAAAATTAATTTTGAAATGAGACCTTATTATTCTTTTGATAATATAACTATGTTTATTCCTGAACTTTATAAAGAAAATTTCATGAAGTTAAAACAAAGTGGTAATAGAGATAGCAAACAATGATGACTTGATGATGCTTCTGATTTTGTTCCTTTAAAAACTAAAGAAGCCTGAGCAAGAGTTAATCCAAATTTAGGGAAAGATACTAAGTACTTTGCCATTAAACCTTATTCACTATACTATGATGCCTCAGGAGACTTTGAACGTGAACAAGAAAATTTATCAGGTACACCAGTTGAATATATGACAAGGGGATATGAGAATCTGTTTGCAAGAACTCTAAGAGAAGTTAATGGACCGATAACATTAGGTAATGTGGAATTAGATTGAAGAGCTAATAATAAAAATGTTCAACAAATCAAATTTAAAAGAGTTGGTTCAATTGGAGTTTATGGACAACCATTAGTAATTGCAGATCAAAGTATTGTTAATATGCTAAGTGGTTATGGAATTTCTAAATACATTCCATTCAATTTACAATATGAAGATTATACGAAACCTAGTGGGTCTTATAATGTTAATAATGTCAGTGTAAAAACTTATCAATATTTCAATCCTAATGATTTTAATGAAAAAGCTAAAAATAATATTGACGAAGTAATTTATGGTGAAAATAAGCTAGAAAAAAGCATTAGACCAAGTATGTGATATAGTGGAATATTATCAAATGCACAAGAACCTTATTTCATTACAAGTCAAGCATCATTTTCAAGAGATTACAAATCTGGACAAGATACTATGAATGGTAATAATTACGGATCTAGTACTTTGGAAATGAAATCAACAATTTTATTAGGGCAACAAAAAGCTCTTATAACAAAACTCTCTTCTATAATTTTAACTGTAGCTACTGTTGCAATTTGTTTATTAATAATAATTATGGTTTTAACAATTACACTAATTAATGACTTGTATGTAAATCAATATAAGAAATTTATGATTGTTATGAAATCACTGGGTTATTCAAATTGAAAAATTATCAAATATACATTTGGTAGTGTAACAATTCTTTCCGCACTATTCTATGCATTAGGAGTGTTTACTAATTTCACTGTAATAGCAATCCTATTTAATATAATTAGTAAAAAACTTGGATCAATTCCATTTGGTTTAACTTGATGAACACCAATATTGGCAATCATTCTTGTATTTGGTTCATTCTTCCTTTCAATTACAATAACAACCAAAAATATTAGAAAAAAATCACCTTCAATTCTTATGAAATAAAATTCTTTAAAAATAAAAAAATGAGCTAAAAAAATCATTTAATTCTATTAAAGAATTTTTTTTTTTTTTTTTGCTTTTAAAAAAGTTTAATTAATAAAATTTAGTAAAGACTACAAAATAAAAAAATATTTTATAACTGTGATATAATTTTAAAAAATAAGGAGCTTAATTATGAGCGAAAAAGTATACCAATTAGATTCTAATCAAATAGGAGTAGTTAAATTTAAAGAACCTTGAATTTTAATACATTTTGAAATTGCAAAAGAGTTAGAGCCTATACAATTTTTTTATTCTTCATTAGAAGAAGCACTGAAAAAAATTGGAATAATCTTTGAAGATAAGGTAATTAATTGCTTAACTTCAAAAAATGAAGGTTATAAAAAACTTTATGAATTAAAAAAATATTTATTGTCAACATGAATGAATCCAGGTATTGAAAATGTGAAAGAATTGCTGGTAAAAGATTATGATTATTTAGAATTTTTAGATAAATCTCCAGAGGAATTAATAAACTACAATCATACTTTTTTAGCATTAACAATTATTCTTATATGTTTAAAATTTAATAAAAATCATTTTCATTATGAAGGAATTCATATTTCTGCTAAATTTGTTGACAAAATGCTAGCTGTTGATTTCTGATCTAAAATTCAAAAAGAAACAACTAAGTAAATATTAATAAGGTTTTGATAATAAGGGAAATAATTTATGAAGAAAAATGGACTATCAGGGAAGGCAATTATAAAAAAAGGAAAACAATTATATAAGGAAAACAATAATAATTCTAATTTTAAAAAAATTATAGAGATCCTATATTTAAATGATTTTTCCTTTTTTCCTAATTATAGTGATATTGAAGAAAAATATTACAAATATGATTTTTTAGAAGGTGTAACTTTGGAAACAGTTCAGACTATGCCTTTAAAATCTACTTTAAAAATTTTAGATATAATTTTAGAATATCAAAGCTTTTATAAGACTAATGAAAATAAAGTAATTGTTCATGGTGATATAAGTCCAGTCAATATTATTTTTGATGATAACTTAATACCAATTAAAGTAATTGATTGAGATGGTTGTTATTTTGGAAGTAAATATGAAGATATTGGCTATATTTGTCTATTATGAGTTAATTTCGGAGATGACAAACAAGAACATGCAAAGTATATTGATGAAATAAAGATTATTTTTAAATATTTGAAATATAATTTACAAGATATCATTGAAGTAAAAAATATAATATTAAATAGGATTGAAAAAGATAAGAGATATTTAAAAGATAATCCTAGAAAAAGAGAAATTGAATATTGAAGTAATTATGTAAAAAAATGAATTCAAATTTATTGAAAGGGTATTGAAGATGAATTTAGTTAATTTTTCAAAAAAAAATATTTGTTTTATTTTTAAAGAGCAAAAGGATCATTGAAAATTATTTATATGAATGTTTTTATATTCTTTAATTCCTGCTATTTGAATTCTAGTAAGAACTTTAGTGATTACACAGTATATGGAAGCCAATATAGATACATATGCTCAATGAGATTATCTAAATATAATGTTAGAAGTTATTCAAGAAACAATTGTTTTTCCATTATTTTGGTGATTTGGAAAAATACATATTGAAAAAAGAGAACACTTGAATAAACTAAGAGAAGTTTACTTAATTACTTTTTTTATTTATTTTATTCTAATTATTATTTTAAGTTTAAATATTGGAGAGCTTGTTAATGTTATTGGTTCAAATCAAGGATATGAACAAAAAATATTTTTTACTTTACAACTTTGAAGTAAAATTCCTGAAATTTTAACGTCAGTTTCAACTGTGGTAATTTTAAATTTAAAAATGTATAAAGGTTTCTTAGTTTTATTAATTAGCAAATTGGGACTCTCTATTATTTTTGATTTTACATTGGCAAATAATCAAGTTTTCAATAATTCCTATGTAGGTTTAGGTGTTAGTACTTTGATAACACAAACACTGTTATTTTTAACTTCATTAATGCTAATCTCAAAAGCTTTTGGTTTTAAAATATTTTTCAATGTAAAAAGTTTTAATTGAAATTTAAAGAAATTAACTTTTACTAAAATATTTTGATTAAATGTATTAGCAGCTTTTATATTTTCAACTGTAAATAATTCATTTTATTTATTTATGATTGCAAAAAACATGAATATAGTTGCAGAAAGTGATGCTTATTGGCTTTCAAATACAGTTATTTGATCTTGAATATTAATGATACCAAATGTTATTTTTGCAATAAATAAATCTATTGTTTCAACAAGTAATAATTTAGATTATAAAAAAAGAGTTGTCTTAATTTTGGAGTTTCAATTAATAGCGCTTATTTCTTTATTATTATCTTTTGCAATTTTTATTCCCACATATAATTCCTTTACATTATTTTTATCTAATAATAATAGTGACTTATCTGAAAGAAGTTGAAATGTTTTCTCTAAATTAATTGGTTTTTTTATATTTTACATTTTAGCTACTAGCTTTAACGCACATTTTAATGGAGAAGGTAAAAATATAATTTTAGCAGTTCAAGCTATTATTTGTAATTTATTAACTTTTGTTCCATTTATTATTCTAAATTCAATAAATCAATTGATTTATGATGTTGAAGTTATTGCATTTATGTTTGGTTTTAGCTTATTTGTTTCATGAATAATTTCAATGATATTTATTATATCTTATTTATTAATTGAGAAAAATAAATATATATCAAATAATATTAAGATCACTGCTTATTAAGCATAGTTATTTAAAAATTTTTAATAAATCATTTTGCTTTATATTAAGATATTGATTCATATTGTTTGCAAGAACATAAATTGATGCTGCTTTGTCATAATACTTTGTCATTTTATTTGGTCCAAAATTAGAATAAGTTTCAATGACTTTATTTTTAACATCACAGATAACTAAATCAACGTTTTCTTTAAAACCAAATGAGTTAAATCCCTTTGAATAAATTAATCTAAAACCATTTTCATTAGAAAATTTATCTTTAAAAATCAGTGAGCTGAATTTTTTAGAGACATTTCTGATAGTTCTTATATTAATCTCCAATATCTGTTGATTATGAATTAGCTTTGAAGAACTATTTTCTTTAAATAAATCTTTACTTTTATCCTTTTTGAATATTTTTGTTATTAGTATCAAATTTTTTATAGTTCCCATATGAATCACCTATAAATATTATATATAAAAAATAGTAGTATAATATTAAAAGAAAAGAGGAATAAATATGGCAAAAGTGGCTATTTTTGTTGCTAATGGTTTTGAAGATACAGAAGTTGTTGCAACAGTAGATGTTTTAAGAAGAGCAGAAAAATTATTTCCTAAGAGTTTTCCTGTTGTAGACATCGTTTCTATTAACGATTCAAAACAAGTAAAGGGAGCTTGAAATATCGAAATTATTGCAGATAAAGTAATTAGTGATATTAAATTTTCTGAATATGATTGTTTAATATTACCTGGGGGAAGAGTTGGAGTTGATCATTTAAAAGAATGTGAAATTTTAATGAATGCAATTGAAAAACATGCAAAGGAAAATAAAGTTATTGCAGCAATCTGTGCAGCTCCAGAGATATTAGGTAAATTAGGTTTAGTAGACGGTATTGAAGTTACTCACTATCCTGGATGTACTGCTAATTTAGAAAAAGCAATTAAGAAACCTCATATTTCAGCAATAGCTGATAAGAATTTTATTACTGGAAGCTCAATAGGAGGAGCATTACAATTTGCACTTCAAATTGTAGATCATTTTACTTCAACTGAAAAAATGTTGGAACTACACAAAACATTAGTATTTAATTATTAATAAGAAAAGCACATATATTGTGCTTTTCTTATATATTTTTGTTATATAATAATTACAAAAGTTTTTAAAAGGGTATATATGAAAAAAATCAATAGTAATTTGCAATTAGTTAAATATTTAATGGCGTTTCTAATAATTCTTTATCATGATTGAACAGCTTTCGGTTATAAAAATGTATTTTTTTTAGAGCCATTTATTGGTGCATCTATGAGTGTATTTATACTTATTACAGGATATTTAAAAGTTGATAGTAAAAATTATAATTTTTTAAATCTTTTAATGATAGTAATTGGTTGTCTAATAATAAATACAATAGTTTGTCTTTCAATAAACAATTTTACAAATATATTAGATCATGTACAGAACTTATTTTTGGGGGGCAGAGATTGATGATATATATGGTGTTTTCTTCTATTGCAACCTTTTATTAAATACTTAAATGATTTTGTAAATAGAACTACAGGTAAATTTTTATTTTTATCTATTTGTCTTTTATTTATATTTTCTTCTGCAACAACTAGTTTATATAAATTTGGTCAAGTATTCACAATGTTTAATTTATTTTATATGATTACTTTTTATTTAATTGGAGCTTGAATTAAAAGATATTATAATTTGGAAGGCATAAAAAAATTTCTAATTCCCACCTTATTACTCTTATTAATTTATCTTCCTATTATGTTTTATAATATAAATGTAGTAAATTATAAAATATCAATGAGCACTTCAAATGTAATTACATATGCTATTTCAATTCTATTATTTTTATTATTCTTATCAATACCATCTTATAATAATAAATTTATAAATTATCTTGGTAAATTATCTCTATATGTTTATTTATTTCATTATATAACTCAAATTATAATTATGGAGAAATTATTTAATAATCAATTTCTAAACTTTAGTCCAATATTTATAAGAAATATTGTATATGGTCTAATTATTTTAGTTGCAACAACAATTATTGCAGTTCCAATTGAATATTGTTCAACTAATTTTGCAAAATATAGTACTCAAAAGATTTTTAATATTTGAAATAAATATAAAATAATTAGTATAGTTTAATAAGCAGAAGATTAATATTTTCTTATTTAAATAGTTTAACTTTTAATTAGATTAGTTAATATTTTTTAAATATGTTAATTTTAACTCTCTTGCTTTTTTTTTTTTTTTTAGTTAGTATCTACTTTAAGAACAAAGAAAATAGGTATTTATTTTATTTTTTTCCAAGCAATTTTTGTAAAGGAGAAAAAAATGAAAAAACTTTTAACTATTTTAGCTGGTTTAGGAATAGCTTCATCTGCAACAACATCAGTTATTGCTTGCGGGAATAAATCTGAACCATCAGTTGAAGAAAATAATGACGTATCAGAATTAATTAATCAATTCAAAAAAGAATCAAGTGAAATAATGGATTCATTTATCAATTCTAAAAAAGATAAGTTATTAGGATTAATTGATGATAATGGAGTTTATAACTTTTTTAATAGAGAAAATATTGAGAAATATGGAACAGATACTAATTCAGAAAGTGCTAATCTAGATGATCTAACTGAAAACTTAAAAGACGATATAGTAACTGATTTCAATAATATTTTAAAAACAATTGACCTAAAATCAGAATTAAATGATTTAGCAACTAAATCAGATAAATTTAATGTAATAATTTGAAACAATGCAGTAGTTGACAGTATTGATTTTGATAAAAATTCTATTGATATTAAATATACAAATAAAGATTGACAAGAAAGTGGAGAAGCTAATCCTAATTATTTCTTGTCTTCAACAGTAATCAATTTAAAAATATCAATTCAATTCAAAAATCAAGATGGCAATAAGGAAAATTTTGATACAACAATACCATTAGTATTTACATATACAAATGATGAGGTCTTGTTAAAAAGTATTGATAAAATTCAAAAAAATATTGAAAATGATTTTTTAGGAACTGAAAGTAAATTTACATGACTAGATTATCAAAATACATTATTAAATCTTGAAAAAAATAGCAGTTATAAAATATTTGATATTTTTAATACAAAAAGAAGAGAAACTATTGTAAATAATATTTATAGCTCCACTCAATTTAGAGATGAGTTTATGAATTTTATTAAAACTAAATATTTAAATGAAATAAATATTGGATTACAGTTTTCAAATAACAATACTCCAGTTATTTCAAAAAATTCAATTACTTCAAAAGTTGAAGCAAATAATTATGATATATTTTTAAATGAAAAAGATGGGCAAAACTATAAGGATATAAATAACTCAGTTTTAATTAACCTTAAAGAAAATGGTAATGAAATAAATTTTAAAGATTATGGCAAAAAAAGTGTAAATAAAGAAGTCTATAATATATTAAATAAAAATTTAAAAATAATGTATGAAAATTATTATAAAAACTTTACAAATTTTTTAACAGAAAGTAATTATGATGGAGTTAATAAAAAGACAAATTCAGTTGCCGTTGGTAAAGTTTCTATTGATGGTTTATCATTGATAATAAATTCAAACTATAAATTACCAATAAATACAGTATCTATAAAATATTCTTTAGCAATTGATAATAATGAAAATAATGAATCAAATGGCGAAAATTTAATTAAAGATACTTCATTTGGAAATGCAATTTATTTTAATGCTATTGAAGGTATTAAATCATTTCAAAATGTTTTTGATACAAAAAAACCAACTATATTGAATGGAACTACTCAATTTGAAACACCTTTTGCTTTTAGTGGAAAAGTTAGAGATCAAGAAATTGAAGAAAATATTTGAGATAGTTTACATCAAGAAAGTAACGGAAGTTATGTTTCATCAGTTAATAAGGGCTTATCTTTATTAAAAGATACACAAGTTAATTTTAGAGATAAGCTTTTAGAAGATGGTAATCAGGGAGTCTTTGATTTAAATTTTGCAAATTATAATAACTCTAGTGGAAAAATATCAGAAGGAGCAATTTATTCAGATGTTTTAAAAACAGAAAAAGGTTATAAACAAAATAGAAGATATCAGGGTTATTATGAAAGAAAAACATCTATTCTTTTAAAATTTAATTTTTTAAGTTTGGTTTTCGTATTTGAACAATATAGTAGTAGTGCTGCTGATAATTCAATAATAATTGAAAGAAGTGAAACTTAATGATCTCACTTAAAAACTATGAAAATAAAAAGTAATATATCTTTTAGTAAATTATTAATATTTAATTTTAAAATTATATTTCATGAGAAATCTTTTATAGTTTTAAATTTACTACTATTATTTTTTCCATTTTTGTTTTCTCTTAGTTTATTTTTTTTAACAAAAGGGGAACAAATAGTAACATTTTTTAATTTTTATATTTTAATCTATATATCATTATTTATATTTCTTTTAATTTTGAGATCTATGCAATTCTATTTTGTTAATTCTATGGATAATAAACTATTGTATCTTGTATTAGCCAATCAAGTATCAAGAATTAAAATATTATTAAGTCAATATATTTTAATAGGTCTTGCTATTTTATTTAATATAATTATTTCTGTTTCTTTAATTATATTTTTTGGCTATTTTCTAACTGATGCCTTTAATTTAATTTTAAGACTCAATCTAGCATTTTTTATCTATTCTTTTGTTTCATCACTTTTTTTAATGTCCTTTATTTTATTGCTTTTGCTTTTTTCAAATATTCAATTTACAACAATAATTTGTACTTTATTAATCTCAATTACTTTTCTTTCAAATATTCCACGTCAGTTTATAGAATCAAAGGAAAGTCAAGGGACAATAAAATTTAATTATAATAATGGACAAATTTATAAAATAAGTGATTTATATGATTCATTTGATTTACAAAAGTATGTTTTAAATTATAAAATAAAATACCCATATTTATCATATGCAATAAATAATTTTATGGTTAATGAAAATGAATTTACAAAAGAAGAATTTATTTTACAAGAAACAATAAACAAAAGAATAAATAATTTTTGAAATAAATTGGGAGTTATAGAAAATCAAGAAACTATAATAACTGGAAGTGATTTGAAAATAAAAAATCTACCAGTTGGTTCGAACTTAACAGATTTAAGAGAATTTCGAGCTGATGATGCAATTGAAGTGGAGTTATATTTAGAAAATACTTTTATTTCAAAAGAAAAATTATTAGAAATGATAATAAGTACTGAAAATACAAATTTAAATTTAGTTTTAAAAGACTTAAGTAATTTTTTAGAAAATATTGAAAATAGTTTGCCTAATTTTCAACAATTTACAAGTGATTATTTTGAAGAGTTTATTTTTGTTAATGAAACTAAAAGCAAAATTTATAAAGATAGCAAAACCAAAGAAGCTGTTTTTAAAAAGGACTATTTAACAAATCTTTATAAGTATAATTTAAATGCTTCGGCATCTTTACAAAGTGGATTTACTTTAAAAGCAGGAGTAACTGAAAATACTTTTGTAAAAAATAAATTGTTCTTTCCTTTAATGTTAGCTTCAAGAGTATTGGAAGAATATTTTATAAATTATACAAGTAAATATATAGTATCTACAAAATATTCTGTGGATACTGAAAATGACGGTTGAAGTAGTTATTCCTCATCAAGAAGTAAATTTGATTTATACAATAATATAAATTTATTTAATGGAATTTGAAATAACTATACAGAATTATCTGGATTTTCATATGAAGATTTTTGATTCAAGCCTGGTTCTAAATCGAAAATTGATTTAAATAATCAAAAAAATATGTTTTTGAATTATAGTAACTACACTTTTAAAATAAATGAATTTAATATAATAGATAAAAATTCTTATAGTTATTATACAAAACCATGAATATATTTAGCTATTCAGTCTGTAATAACAATTTTATTTATGACAATGATTTGTTATAGATATAGCAAGTTTGATCTAAGTTAGGAAGTAAATATGGAAATAAATATAAGAAAATTTGTAAAAAAATTTAAGGCAAATCAAATAGGTGAATTAAATCTAGACATTAATTCAAACAAGATTACTGCCATACTTGGTTCAAGTGGCAGTGGTAAAAGTGTTTTAATAAATTCAATAATAGGCTCTATAAGAAAGTTTAAAGGTAATATTATTATTAATGGAACATCAAGAAAAAAATTTACACATTACAAAATTAATAAGTTAATTAGTTTTTATACACAAACCGATTTTTCACTTTATAGTGTTAATGTAGTCTTCTTTTTAAGAACTATGTGTATAGTTCTAGGAATAAAAAAAAGAGAAAGAGAGCAAAAAATTGAATACTGATTAAAGTTTTTTGACTTATGAGATGCAAGAAAAAAAAGTATTAGTAAATTTTCATGAGGAATGAAAAATCGTTTGAATTTAATTTTATGCTTTATTAAAGAAGCGCAACTTATTATTATGGATGAACCTGGAGCAAATTTAGATTCTTATTGAAGGAATAAAATTAAAAATTTATTGATAGATTATAAAAAACAAGGGAAAACAATTATTATCACTGTGCATAATATTGATGAAATATCAGATATTATTGATGAATACATTATTTTAGAAGGTGGTAAGAAAATATTTGCAGGTACAAAAGAAAAACTAAATATTTATTCAAAATATAAATTATTTATTAAAGATCTTTTTGATGTACAAAAATTTAGAGAATTTTTGTTAGAAGAAGATATTATGTCCTTTAAATATGATAATGATGAAAATTCCTTAGTTATTGCTGTTGATAACTATAGACAAATAAATTACTTATTTTTATATTTAATTAAAAATAATTTACCTCTTAATAATCTTATAAAATTACCAATTAATATGGAATCAATCCATAAGGCTTTAGAAAATAATGAATTAAATAAATAAATGTTTTATAATAAAAATTATAGTTATATAATTTACTTGTTTATTAATAAAAAAAGATAACTTATGTTATCTTTTTTTATTAATTATAATATGGGAGCTAATAAACTTATGAATGAAGATAAATTTTTTACAAATAAAGATGAGCAAGAGCTTTTAACAGAAATTCAAAATGAAATTTTAACTTCAGACGAGGTTTATTTAATATATCCTTTTATTTCAAAAACAATTCTAAATAAAATTTCTTTAACTTTTGATTATTGTTTAAAAAATAAAATAATAATAAAAATAATTTCTACTACTTTTGATGACTTATCTCAATTTAATAATTTATATGAGTTAAAAAAACTTGTCGAAAAGTATAGTAATATTCAAATAAAAATTGAAGATAATTTAGAAAAACATAGTGAAAGAATACATATCAAAGCTGCTATTTTTAAAAGAAAAACAAATTTGGATAGTGCTATAATTGGTTCTTCAAATTTGACTTATAAAGGAATGATAAGTGGAAGAGAATGAAATATTAAGATTATTTCAAGAGATAGTAATGATTTAGTTCAAAAAATGATAGAGGAATTTGATATACTTTGAAATGAAAATTTAGTGGATTTTTCAGATGTGTATCAAAGAGATTTATTAATTCAAAAAGTAAAAGAAAATCAAGATCAAAAAAATAGCTTACAATTAACTAAAATAGATTCCTCAACTAATTATATTAAAAAAAATCTATATAAATTTCAAAAAGATATTATTGATAAACTTTCTTATAGAAGATTTCAGGGAAAAAATAAACATTTAATTGTAATGGCAACAGGAACTGGAAAAACTCTAGTTTCAGCTTTTGATTTTAAAAGACAAATTGAAACTGTTAGTAAGAACCTAAGTATTTTATTTTTAGCTCATCAAAGAGAAATTGTTGATCAAGCATTAAAAACTTATAGAGAAGTTTTAAATGAACCAAATTTTGGAGAAGTATTGTATGATGGAAAAATAATAAGTGAAAAACCTTTACATCTTTTTGCAACTATTCAATCTCTTTCAAATAAGATAGATAATTTTTCAAAAGAACAATTTGATATATTAGTTTTTGATGAAGCACATCATATGGCCGCGAATTCTTTTGAGAGAACTTTTAATTTTTTTAAACCAAAGCAAATCATTGGTTTAACTGCAACTCCAGAAAGAGAGGATGGCAAAGACATTAAAAAATATTTTCATAATGAGTTTGCATCAGAATTAAGATTATGGGACGCAATAAATCAAAAATTATTATGCTCTTTTGATTATTATTGTATTGACGATACCTCAACTGACTTGCAGGGTATAGATATAAATTCCGATAGAGAAATTTTTAGAAAAATTAATACTGATTCTAGAAATGAATTATTATATAAAACAATAGAAAAATATTTAGGTGTATATGCAAGACCTACTGCTTTAATTTTTTGTGTTACAATTGAACATGCAAATATTATTTCAAACTTTTTAAAACAGAAAAACTTAAAGGCAGAGTGCTTAACTGCAGAAAATAGTAAAGATAGAAAAAAAATATTATATGAATTTAGTACTGGAAGAATAAATTACTTATGTGTAGTAAATATTTTTAATGAAGGAATAGATATTCCAGAAATTAACACAATTATACTATTAAGACCAACAAATTCTAAAACAGTTTATTTACAACAACTAGGTAGAGGACTTAGAAAAACTGAATTAAAAAGCAAGTTAGAAGTTTATGATTTAATTTCAAATATTGATAATAAATATGATTTAACTTTAGGAATAAGAAATTTATTTAATTCAAAAATAATTGGCACAAATTTTAATTCAATTAAAAATGGATTACCTTATAATTCAACAATTACTTTAGAAAAACACACAGAACAAATAATTTTACAAAGTCTAAAAAAATGATATGGTAATAAAAACATCATTAAATCTAAAGTAGTAAAATATTATAATAAATATAAACACAAAGCTTTAGAAAAAATAATAGCTGATTATGAACTTTCTTTGCAAGATTTTTATAATGTTCTAGATGATTTATTTTTGAAAACTGCAAGAGAAATTATAAATTATAGTGCTAAAGAAAATAATACAAGTAGAAATAAAAATATTTTAAAGCAGTTTATCTTTTTAGATAATTATCAAATTATAAATTATTTCTTAAAAAGATTAAAAGGACAAATTGATAGGAAACATATTGATTTAGATTTTGACAATTTACTTATGACCTCATTTTTATATGAGATTACAAGTATAGAAAAATTTTTAGATTTATATCCAAATTATTTAGAAATCAAAGATCTAATAGAGCATTTTATTGAAAATAATAAGTTGATAGTAGAAGAATTAATATTAATTTTGGAATATAAATTAAAGTATGAAATATTAATTTTTGAAGAATCTAATAATAAACTTTTATCTATAAATTCTACTTATACTGTAAAGCAATGTTTATCAGTAATAGGAAGAACTAATTTTTTACATTATAGAGATGAAATGAAAGTATTAACTTTTCAAGCTGGATATTTAACTTTTGATAATTCAAAACAAGTAATTTTGGCTGATGAAGATGGAAATGGTTATGGAAAATTAACAAAGTATGATCAAGATAATAATAAATTTTATTGATCTATTCCTGAAAAAATGTCAATGGAACATAAAATAATAAAAGACTTTAGTAATGAGAAAATCAAAAAGTACTTATTTTTACATGATAAGCAAAATTACGATCAAAAAAATATGTTCCTAAAATTATATAAATTTATTGGTATAGGACAATTTACAAAAATGCAAACAGAGAATTATTTAACAGCAGAATTTGATGTATTATAATTCTATTTTATTAATCTTTAAAAGAACAATAATTTAAATGATCATTTACTATTCCAATTGCTTGAAGAAAAGAATATACCGTTGTTTTTCCTAAAAAGGAAAAGCCATTTACTTTTAATTCTTTACTTATTTTTATTGATAAATCAGAAAAAGAAGGGTTTATTTCTTCTTTAGTATTTGAATTATTTATTATTTCATTATTAGTAAATCCTCATATAAAGTTACTAAAACTCTTGTAATTTTCTTGAATTTTAATGAAAGCTTTTGCGTTATTAATAGCAGCTTTTATTTTTAGTTTATTTCTAATAATTCCTGGATTTAGCATTAATTGCTCTTTTTTAGTTTCATCATAAAGAGCAATTTTATGATAATCTCACTGGTCAAAAGCTGTTCTAAAATTCTCTCTCTTTTTTAGAATAATATCTCAACTTAATCCAGATTGATTTAATTCTAAAATCAACATTTCAAATAGTAGTTTATCATCATAAACTGGTTTACCTCATTCATTATCATGATATTGTTGATTTAATATATTTTTATTAGCTCACATACATCTTTGCATCGTTTTTTAATCCTTTTAGTATTTAAATACATTTAAATTATATATAAAAGATTTATCTATAGATTTTAAATTAATATTTAAGTTTAAATTTATAGCCTTTATGCCAAAATTCCATAATTTGTTAAATTTAAATTTATAAAAAAATTCAAATTTTTAGATAATTTAGTTATAATTAAAGTGTCATATTCAAATTAAAAGAAGACGCAAGTCTTCTTTTATATTTGTTAAACATAATTGACAAAAAATATAGGAGGATTAAAAGCCATGACAGATGGTGCAAAACTATTAGATGCGATTTTTGAAATCGTACAAGATAAAAAAATAGATAAAGATATTGTTTTAGAGGGTATTAAAGAGGGTTTTCAAAAAGCATATGAAAAGTCATTTGACCCTGAAGCAACAGTAAGAGTAGATATTGATCAAAATACTGGTCAAGTTAAGGTATTTAAGATTTTAACTGTTGTTCAAAAAATCGAAGATGAATGACTAGAAATTGGGTTAAATACTGCTAAGGAACTTTATGGTGAAAATGTTTCAATTGGTGATAATGTATATGAACCAGTTGAATTTCAAGAGGATTTTTCAAAAATTGCTGTAATGCAAGTTGGACAAATTATTAAGCAAAAAATCCGTGAAGGTGAAAAAAATAAAATTTATCAAGAATTTTTATCAAAAAATCACGAAATTGTTGGTGGATTTGTTAAAGATATTACAGAAAACAGTTATTTAGTAGATATTAATGGTTCAATTATTCCCATTTGAAATAAAAAAATCATTCCAGGAGAAGATTTTGATATTGATGACAGAATTTGCTTCTATATTGAAGAAGTTTCAAGAGATAATAAACATTCCCAAATTCAAGCTTCAAGAATCCATCCAGAATTCTTAACTAGATTAATGGAAACTGAAGTACCTGAAATTTCTGAGGGTATTGTTGAAGTTAAGTCAGTTGCAAGAGAACCTGGACATAGAGCAAAAATAGCTGTATTTTCACATGAAGAAGGTGTTGATCCAATTGGAAGTTGTGTTGGAGCATCGGGGAGCAGAATTAAAAATATTACTAAAGAATTAAATGGTGAAAAAATTGATGTTGTTTTATGAAATGAAGATAAAAAAACATTTGTAATGAATTCATTAGCACCAGTTAAAGTAATAAGCATTGATATTAATGAAGAAAATAATGAATGTTTTATTGTTGTTCCAAATGAGCAATTATCATTGGCAATTGGTAAAAAAGGTATGGCAGCTCGATTAGTTGCAAATCTTGTAAATATGAAAATTAATATTTTTTCATTAGAAAATGCTAAAGAAAAAGATATTGAAATTAAATGAAATGGAAATATTGATGAGGCAGAATTAAGTAATCCAGACTTCTTAAGTAAGGTAAATAAAAGAAGAGAAAAAACAGCGGGTAATTTTAATAAGGATAAAAATTTTGCTAAAAAACAAGATGAAACAGAAGAAATTGTTTTTGTTGAAGAAGATAAGTCAATTGATGAAATTCAAGCATCAATTGCAGCATTTGAAAGTCTAAGTGAAGCAGATAATACTTTTGAATTTGAAGAAAGCATTGATAGTGATGATGATAGTTATGATTCATACTATGAGAAATAATTTTTAAAATATGTCAAAAGATATTAGTCTTAGAAAAGATGCTGCATCTAATAAGATGTATCCAAAAATTGAATTAATTAGAATTGTTAAAAATAAAAGTGGTGACATTTTTATTGATAATACAAAAAAAGCTAATGGTAGAGGTGTATATATAAGACCAACAATTGAAGCAGTTGAAAAGGTAAGAAAAACTAAAGCTTTAGAAAGAAATTTGAAGACTAGTTTAGAAAATGAATTCTATGAAAAACTCTTAGAAGAGGTAAAATTAAATTGGGACTAAATATTGATAAATTATTAGGCTCAATAGGAATGATTTCATCTTCAGGTAAACTAGTTTATGGTGAAAAACTTTTTGATTGCATTAAGCAAAAAAAAGTAAAACTTGTACTAACAACTTCCGATATGGGAAAAACTCAATTAAAGAAAATCAATGATAAGACAAATTTTTATAATATTAGAGTTATTAATAATTTATTTGACTCTCAACAACTAAACAAAGCTATTGGAAAAAGCAATATTAAAAGTATTGGAATTAATGATGATAATTTTGTAAAGTTAATTCTAAAAAACATTGAATAAGAAAGGAGAAGTAGTTATGGCAAAAAATATTAAACAAAATAATAATAAAAATCAGCAATCTAAGAATAAGTCAAAAGCTCATAGTGCTAACTTAAAGAATCAATTAAAGCAAACAACAGAAACTGGTTTAATTGATGGTATTTTTGTTTATACAGAACCACTATCAATTGCAGAATTTGCAAAAAAATTAAATAAGGGCCCAGCTGAAATCGTAAAATGATTTTTTACAAATGGTTCAATGGTAACTCAAAATCAAATTCTGTCAGAAGAACAAATGGGAGAGTTATGTATTGAATTTGGATATGATTTTAAAAAGGAAACTACTGTTACTAAAGAAAATATATTTGAAACTTTTAATGAAAAAGATGATCCAAAGGATTTAACATCAAAACCACCAATAGTAACTATTATGGGTCATGTCGATCATGGTAAAACAACTTTATTAGACTCAATAAGAAATGCAAATGTCACTGAGGGAGAATTCGGGGGAATTACTCAACATATTGGAGCTTATCAAACAACAATTAAATCAAATAAAATTACTTTTATTGACACACCAGGGCACGAAGCCTTCACAGAAATGCGTGCAAGAGGAAGTGAAGTTACTGATATAGTAATTCTAGTTGTTGCAGCTGACGATGGAGTAATGCCTCAAACTGAAGAAGCAATTGACCATGCAAAAGCAGCAAATGTTCCAATAATTGTTTTTGTTAATAAAATTGATAAGCAAGGTGCAGATCCAAATAAAGTAAAAATGGAATTAATGAATTATGGAATAGTTGCTGAAGAATATGGTGGAGATATTCCATTTATTGAGGGTTCTGCAAAAGGAAAATTAGGACTTGATACTTTGTTAGAAACAATTTTATTAATTTCAGAGTTAAAAGATCTAAAAGCAAACGCTAATAAATTTGCAAGAGGAACTGTTATTGAAGCAAAATTAGATAAAAATAGGGGTCCTGTTGCAACAATTTTAGTACAAGATGGTACTTTAAAAATTAGAGATATCATTATTGCTGGGGGAACTTTTGGAACTATTAAAGATTTAGAAAATGAAAATAAAACTAAATTAAATCAAGTATCACCTGGTCAACCAGCTGTTATTATTGGTTTAAATGATGTTCCAAAAGCTGGAGATAAATTTATTATTGTTACTGAAGAAAAAATGGCAAGAGATATTGCTAAAGCTCAATTTGAAAAACAACAAAATGAAGCAAGACAAAAAAATCAGACATTTACTCTAGATTCAATAAAAAATAAAATTGAATCTGGTGAATTAAAATCAATTAATATAATTTTAAAAGCGGATACTCAAGGGACTGTTGAGGCAGTTAGAAACTCAATGTTAAAAATTAGTATTGAGGGAGTAAAAATTAATGTAATTCGTGCAACAGTTGGAGCAATATCTGTAAGTGATGTTACATTAGCTTTAGCATCTGATGCTTTAATTTATGGATTTAACGTTAGACCAACTTCACAAGTAAGACAAAAGGCTGAAGAAGATGGTGTTGAAATAAGATTACACAATATTATTTATAAATTAATTGAAGAAATTGCAGAAGCTGCAACTGGTATGTTAGACCCTATTTTTGAAGAAAAGTCACTTGGAGAAGCACAAGTAAGACAGCTATTTAGACATTCACAAGTAGGAACTATAGCAGGATGTAGAATAATGAGCGGAGTTGTACCTCGTTCCTCAAAAATTCACATTTTAAGAGATGGGATAGTTGTTTATAGTGGAGAAATATCTTCTTTAAAAAATAAAAAAGAAGATATAAAAGAAGCTAAAGAAGGACAAGAATGTGGTATTACAATTAAAAACTTTAATGATTTAAAAGAAAATGATATTATAGAAGCATATAAGGTAGAAGAGGTGAAATAATTATGGCAAAGGATATAAAAATTGAAAGAACTCAATCAACTATTTTGAGAGAGTTAAACTTAATTTTGCAAAGAGAATTTCCAGATAGTGAATACTTAAATTCATTGACAATTCACGAAGTAAGATTATCAAATGATATGGGTCACGCAAAGATTTTTTATTCATCAATGGATGTTAATTCAAACAAAGATGCAATAAAAGCTGAAATTGATGAAAACTTGAAAGAAATTAGAATGATTCTTGCAAGTAAAGTTGAAATGAGAAGTGTGCCAGAATTAACATTTGAATTTGATAAAACTTTAGAAAACGCTAATAAAATTGAAAAAATATTAAAAGATATTAAATAGAAAAAACCTGCATTTATATGCAGGTTTTTTCTATTTATTTTAGCAATTTTTCAGTTAATAATTGAATTCTATTAGTAGTGAGTGTGAATAAAATAATTGCAAATAGATCAAATACCATAAAACTTAATCATGAATGAAAAAATTTAAAGATACCATATATTTCACCATATTCAATATATGATATTAAATAATTTAAAAATGCTGAGCTTAATGGACCGAAAATAAATACTAACATTCCTGAGAATACTAGTGAGATACTTCTATTAAAAGAAGCATTTTTACTATAAACTCGAAATACTTTATCGTATATTAATCAAAAAAGTAATACTCATATTGCTAATCCAATTCCAGAAACAATCCTAAATAATGGACTGTAACCTCAGATTAGAAATTGGAGCAAACCATCTAACAAACCTATTATCATACCCCAGTATATACCTACCACTTGAAAGCTTATAGCAATAACAAAGTATTTTAGGACAAAACCTACATTTACTCCAGTAATATATAATGGAATAATTACATTTATTAAACTAACAGCTGTGGACATACTTAGTAACAAACTGACAAGAGTTATTTTTAGAGTCTCACTCTTAAATCTTGTATGTCTGTTTGACTTCTTTAGTTTGCTGAATTCATAGTCAATATCGATTGATTCCATTGTTTGAATCAATTCTTGTTCTTGACTATTATTATCAGTCATCTTCATTGTCAAATTCTCCTTTTAAACAAACAATTTTATAGAATTCAAATAATATTCACCTCAATAAATATTATATTATAATATATAAAGAATTGGAGTTATTATGCATAGTTTCTTTTTAGATAGAATTGAAGATAATTATTTTGAAATAGTAAATGATAATTTTCATCATATAAAAAATGTTATTAAATTAAAAGAAGATGAGCAAATATTTTGTATTTATAAAAATGAAAAATATTTATGTAGTATTTTTTCAATAAGGGAAAATTCCTGTAAAGCAAAAATAATTTCAAAGATAAAATCATCTAAAAAGAATTATAAAGTAAATTTAATTTTAGGAATTATTAGAGAACAAAAATGAGATTTTGTTCTTCAAAAAGCAACAGAACTTGGTGTAGATAATATTATTCCAGTTGAGTTTAAAAGAAATGTTGTAAAAATAGATATAAAAAATGAACCAAAAAAATTAACTAGGTGATATACAATTTGTGAAAGTGCTGCTAAACAATCAAAAAGAATTGATATTCCAACAATAAATTCAATAGTTAGAAATTTAGAAGAGCTTGAAAATTATAAGGCAGATATTAACTTAGTTTGTTGAGAAGAGGAAACAAGTGAGTTTCTTAAAAAAGAGATTATTAAGGAATTTAAATCAATTAATATAATTATCGGTCCTGAAGGTGGCATTGATGATCAAGAAATCAAGAAATTGAATAATATTGGCTATAAGAGTATTGGTTTAGGAGATAATATAATGAGAGCTGAAACAGCACCACTCTTTGTATTGAGTTGTTTAAGCTATGAAAAGAATGGGGGATAATTATGGATAAAAATTCAAGTAAATTGGTTACAGCAGATGTTGAAGAAATTAACAAAGAGCTGAAAAAAGTTTATATTGATAATAAATTTAAAAAATTTATTGATAAAAATATCTATTATTTAAAAAATAATTTAAAAGATATTATCCAAATAAAAACCCATGGTAGTTATGCAACAGGAGAACTTTATAATTTTGATAAGCAACTTAATATTGACCTGTTAGCAATCAAATATGTCAATAGAAATATGTACAAAATATATGAACAAGAAATTGAAACAAGAGAGCATTTTGATGATTGTTGAATTTGCGAACTTAATAAAGAAATTTTTAATCGTGTTAGCACTTTCTATAAAGTAGCAAATGATATTAAAGTGAGTTGAGTTGAAAAAAAATATAGATCTAATTACCCTAAGAAAATTATTACTTTTGCAGATTCAATCAAAATTACTTTTTATAAGGAAGGATCAGCTGGCTTTTCAATAATTATTAGAACTGCAATTAAACATAATGATTTTTTACCAGTAATTTGTAATAAAACAATGTACAACAGAACCTTTACATTAGATTATGTAAAAACTTTTCGCACATTAAATAAACTATTAGTTAAAAAGTTACAAATTCTTTTTTATTATGTAAGAATTAAATTTAGAAATTTGCTAACTAGACAAGAAAGACTTTTTTTAAAGATAGCAATTATGTCTGAGATACAATATGATTTAACTAAAAGTAATCATTTACAAAGATGATTAGATTATGCTTTTGACTATAATTTTTCAAGTAAAAAAGAAGTAGATAATGTTTTGGAATCAAAGTATATTTTTTATAAACGAACTAAAAAAATAGCAAAATTCTATAATTCATTTAAACTCAAAAATTTGAATTGAGTATTTAATAAAACATATCCTACCATAAAAGTATTCTTGGATAAATATTTTGAGTATATTAGTAATTTTTTAGAAAATAAAGATAAAAATATGACAGGTAATTTTTTCTTTTGATATGATTCAGTTGCATATCTAAAAAATACAATGGGTTCTACTACAATTTCGATAAAAAAAGAAAGTCAGAAATATGATAATTTAGAGTTACAAATTCATTCAAGAACAATTTATCCAACAAATAAAGAAAATGGTTTATTTTTAATTTTTTTACAATATTTTACTTTTGAAATAGAAAGAGATTAATATGAAATTAAACAAAGATATATGAAAATTTAATAAAACTGTAAAAATCTTAACTGTTGAAGAGCAAGTTTTTACAACTAAAATAAATTCCTATTTTAATGAGCTAAAGCTACTTTTTTTAAATGAAAAAATTCATTTAAAAAAAGTAGGAGATTTTGCATATCATTCATATATAAAAGTAAATAATGTTATTAATCTTGATCTTTGCGCAATTAAGTATTTAAAAGGCTCTGCAATTAAAATATCAGATTTAAGCGAAACAATTTTAAGAGTTTCTAAGACATATAATGTAATTCCTGAGATTCATACAGATAAAAATTATATAAATTTAGTTTTTAATTATAAAAATGTAAAAATAAATTTTAGAATTGTTTCTGTAATTGCAAATATTGTAAACAATGAAGAAAAATATTGAGTTAATCGTAATGGTTTGAAAGAAGCTGATATAGTTTTGAAATTAACAAGAGATTTTAAGGTGGCAAATAGATTAAGTTCTGGATTATTAGTTAATTTAAAAAGACTTATAAATTACACTTTAAAAAATGAATTTAATTATACATATGATGCGGACTATTACTTATTAAGGTGATTTAATGAATATTTATCAAAGTCACTTGAATCATTCATTTATGAAAGATATATTAAAAAAGAATTAGAATTAAATATAAAAGAGTTTATGAAGCACGAAAATTTAAGAAAGTGAATTAAAAGAAATATTAGTTTTTTTGATTTAACTAACTTTATTTTTATAAAATTAGATTCAGTGAATACTTACTATTTTAATCAATTTAATTTTGAATATGAAGAAATATTTGATGGTATTTCTCGATATTCAATAAATACAAATTCAACTTTTAAAATACCAATTGATTATTTATCATCAGTTAAGTTATTTGATACTAATTTATTGGAAGATAAAACATACATTCAAGAAAATTTGTCAAATGAAAATGGAGTATCAAATACTTCATGAGATAAATTTAAAAATTATAGACATAGATATATTGTTTCTCCAATAATTCAAAGTGGAGTTGCAAATTATGCAATGTTTCAAAAATGATTAACAGTAAAATCTAATGAATTATATGGGCAATTAAATCAAGATTTAAAAAGTGAAATTAAATCAACAAAACAAAGAGAAGCAATGACAGAACTAAATGATATTGCAAATCGATGACTTACAAAATATAATACAAAACTTAAGTATCTACAACCTTACTTTGATAGAAAATATCCTTTTTACTCAAATTATCAAATAGAGCAGTTAGTTTCTTTAATTATTGAATCTATTAATAAAATTGATGAAGAACAATGAAACATAAAAAATGATAATTAGCAGTAAAATATTTTTATCTTTTAGCTCATTTCTAAAATTCTTTTACATATCAAAAGTTTCTAAATAAAGACTATATATTTTATATAATTAGTTTAATAGTATAAAACTATGTAAAAGGATGGACGCTTATGAAAAAATTATTAAGTTTACTAGGAATTGTGACTTTAAGTGCTTCAACAGGAGCTTCTGTTGTTGCATGTACAAGTGTTTTTGAAAAAGATGATGAAGATTTTGAAACTGGTTCAAAATGAAAAGGAAATGGAACTATTAACAAAGAAGTTTCTAAACTAAAAGAAAATAACATCAAAAAGCAAATATCTAAGGAATTATTAACAAAAGATACAAGTAATAATAATTCAAATCGTGCTGTAATTAAAGAAGAAGATAGATCTTCTTTGGCAGGTAAAGATATTTTAACAGTTAATGATGGAGAATTTGTATTCTCACCATATGCTGATATGGGAATTGTTGAAGATACTGCAGAGTACTTGATGAAAGAAAAAGGAAAAAGTCAAGCAACAAGAGAAGCTGCGGAAAAAGGTTTAGTAAATAATATTGTTTATAATGACTTAGGACAAATTGCTGAAGATACATCAGTAATAACTCAAGATTCAGAAGTTACTTTAGGATTTATGCAAAATGCAGCAGATACAGGGGAATTAGTTCCAATGTGAAATGCTGGTCCATCAAAAGGTGATGGAAAAGGTATTTTAGCTGAAAAAGGTAAAGAAACTGAATATGCTCAATGATTTAATGATCGTTACAGAAATTGAACTGGCCAAGATAAAGACCAAAATGAAAGAATAAAAGGAAAAGGTGGGCATTTAAATCCTGAAAATGTAAGAATTTCATTTGGACCTTTTGCAAATTCATTGTGACATACTGCATGACAAAATAATAAAACTCCAGAAGAGTTAGCACAAGTTATTAAAGCAGTTGGAGATAGATATAATACTAAAAAATTTGACTTCTATTTTGCAGCACCATATTTATCAGCTAGAGGAGATTATGCTGATTCACAAAAATTGCTAGCAGCAGCTTTAAAAATATTAATTGAAAGTGATCCAAAATATGACTTCCAATTATCACTTGTAATGTCAACAAAAGATGGAGTTGCATTAAATGAGGGATTTGGAGCCAATGGTGAAGTTCATTTAAATCTAATTGGAGATGAAATATATCCTTTATATAACTTTACAAAATATTTAGGTATGAATTTTAGATTAAATTTAGTTACTGGTTATTTAACTGTTCCAAATGATGTTAATACTAACAGTGATTGAGAATTGGACATTGTTAAAAGCGGAGCATTAAAATCAGCTCAAAACTGAAATAAATTGAATAATGTTATAAATGGTGTATCAAAATCTTCAAATTTTGTAAATAAAAGAGTAAAAATAACTCCTTGAATTGGAAGAAGAGCTGAAGCAGCAGCATATAATTTCACTCCTAAAAATGCAGCTGATTTAAGAGTTTGAGCAAGAGAACAAAATTTTGGTGGTCTAGGAATGTTTTATATCTCAAGAGATGTACCAAGTGAATTTATTGATAATAAACTTACAGGTCCAGCTCAGGCTGATAGAAATGCATTAGATCAAAATATTAGATCTGGTACAGGTTTTGAGCAATTTGCTTATGCAAAAGCTTTAAATGGAACAAATTCAGGTGAAGCAGTACCAATTACTGAAGTAAAAGATAAGCAAGAAATTAAAAATATTGGTGGAATTGATTATCATGAAGATATTCAAGCAAATACATCTTTGGACCAATTAGAAATTGGTGGTAGTTGAGAAGGACCTTCATGAGAAGGTGGAAGTGGAACAAATCCTGGTCCTGGAGCTGGTGGAGGAAATGGTGGTGAAGCAATTGCTCCACCAACTGGTCCTGGAAAAAGCTTATATACTAAATGAAGTGAAGCTAATCCAAATAGAACTTCTTCAATTACTAAAAAGGAAAAAGCTAATGATTTTACTTACTTTTCACCATATTTAGATGCTGGGTTGTATGAAGGAAATAATATGCAAAGTATTACAACTAATGTTAAAGACTTTGATTATTTAACTCTTGCTTTTGTCCAACAAGTAAATAACCATGGAGATTATTTAGATTTATCAATAGCTGGTACTGCAACAGGTGATGAAGCTTATGAATGATGAGAAAGTAGTCAATTATGAGATAAAATTTTAAAACCTATGGCTGATAAAAATAAATTTGAAAATATTAAAGTTGCTTATGGTGGAGCTACAACAGGTGGATTTACAGATAAAAATCCTTGAACTTTAGCAAATAAATTAAATGAAAATAATCCTGCTAAAGCAAAAGCTGATTTAAAAGAAGCTTTAATTGGTTATCAAGATTCATTAGTAAAATTAGCTGCTAAAAAAGGTAAAAAAGTAAATATGCCAAAAGCAATTGACTTTGATATTGAAGGGCATGCTCAGGAATTAGATGAAGACAATAGGTTATTAGCAGCAACAATTGCTGAAATGAAAAAAGAGGATAAAGAATGAGATTTCTCATTAACTTTACCAGTATTGCCTACTGGACTAACTTCTGTTGGTTATCGTGTAATGAATATCTTCGTTGAAGAGTTTAAAAAAGCTGGATTAAGTCAATCAGATTTACCAGTTGTTGATTTAATGTTAATGGATTATGGAGATCCAATTTATGTACAAGCAATCAAGGATGGTTTAACTAACTTTGATTTAGCAAAACAAGCAGTAAATGCAACAAAAAATAACTTAGCAACTTCAATTGAAAGCAATTATGGAAAAGTTTCAATTGGTAACCAAGGATTGTATAAATTAATTGGTGCAACTCCAATGATTGGTGTAAATGATACAGTTTGAGGAGTATTTACTGAAGAAGATGCAAAGGAATTATATAACTGAAGTCACAAAGTGGGATTAGGTTATATTGGAATGTGATCAATGAATGACGATAGAGGATTAGATGTTCATACTAAAAAACCAATAAACAAGAGCTTATTGACTCATGGTTTAGCCTATTTAGAAGAATATGACTTTGCTAGAGCATTTACAGGGGATTGAACAGCTTCATTGAAAAACCCCAAACCTGAACACAAAATAAAATAATAATAAAATTAGTATAAATAATAAATTAGGCGAATTAGTCTATTGTTATTAAAAAACTCCTTTATTCTAGGAGTTTTTTTAATGAAATAAGTTAAAAATCATTAAAATTTTATATAAAAATATTTTTATATATTAAAAATATTTTTTGCAAAAGAAATTGTTTTTATATATAATTATTTTGTTAGTATAAATATTTATTTATACTAAATATGTGAGGGCAAAATATGAAAAAATTATTAAATTTATTAGCAAGTACAACTTTAGTTGTATCAGCTGGTGGTTCAGTAGTGGCATGTACAAATGTAATGGAAGCAAAAGACAAAACATTTGAAACAGGTGATAAATGAACAGGAAATGGTAATATAAGCAATGAAATTATTACAAAAAAACAAAATAGCATTAAAAAACAAATTTCAAAAAGCTTATTAACAGATGATACAAGTAAAAAAACTTTAACTTATGGAAAAATTGATCCAAAAGATAGATCTTCTTTAGCAAATAAAGAAATTTTAAAAGTTAACAAAGAATTTGTATTCTCACCATATGCTGATATGGGAATTGTTGAAGATACAGCAGAGTACTTAATGAAGGACAAAGGAAAAAGTCAAGGTACTAGGGATGAAGCTGAAAAAAGTTTAAATGGAAAAAACATTATATACAATGATTTAGGAGAAATAGCTGGTAATAAAAATGTTATAACTGAAAATTCAGAAATAACATTAGGATTTATGCAAAATGCAGCAGATACAGGAGATTTAGTTCCAATGTGAAATGCTGGTCCATCAAAAGGTGATGGAAAAGGTATTTTAGCAAAAGAAGGTGAAGAAACTGAATATGCTAAATGATTTAATGATAGATATAGAGATTGAACAAAAAAAAGTTCAAAAAATAAAATAGCAAGTCATAATAATGGAGGTAATTTAAATCCTGAAAATGTAAGAATTTCATTTGGACCTTTTGCAAATTCATTATGACATTCAGCATGAGAAAATAATAAAACTCCAGAAGAATTAGCACAAGTTATTAAAGCAGTTGGAGATAAATATGGTACTAAAAAATTTGACTTTTATTTCGCATCACCATATTTAACACGTCAAGGAAGTTATTTAGATTCACAAATATTATTGGCTAGTGCATTAAAAATATTAATTGAAAGTGATTCAAGTTATGATTTCCAATTATCACTTGTAATGTCAACAAAAGATGGAGTTGCATTACATCCTGGTTTTGGAGATGCTGGAAATAATAATTTAAATTTATTAGGAGATGAGATATATCCTTTATATAACTTTACAAAATATTTAGGTATGAATTTTAGATTAAATTTAGTTACACAAGCTTTAACTGTACCTAATGATGCACACACTGATAAAGATTGAGAATTAAAAGTTATTCAAGACGGAGCTGAACAATCAGCAATTAATTGAAATAAAATTAATGAAGTTACAAATGGAGACAACAAAGGAACTCCATTTACTAAACAAAGAATTAAAATAACTCCTTGAATTGGAAGAAGAGCTGAAGCTGCTGCTTATAACTTTACTCCAAAAGATGCTGCACAATTAAGAACTTGAGCTGTTAAAGAGGGATTTGGTGGACTAGGAATGTTCTATATTTCAAGAGATGTACCAAGTCATTATGAAGATAATGGTTTAGAAGGTCCAGCTCAAGCTGATAGAAATGCATTAGATCAAAATATTAGATCTGGTTCAGGATTCAAACAATTTACATATGCAGAAGCTTTAAATGGAAAACTTTCAGAAAATGAAATTCCAGAAGAAATTAGAGATAAAGATGAAATTATAAGTAAACTTAAAGCAATTGACTATAAAAAAGATATTCAAGAGAATAAAGCGTTAGATCAATTAGAAAATGGTGGTAGTTGAGAAGGACCTTCATGAGAAGGTGGGGGAGGGATTTCAAATCCTGGCCCTGGAGCTGGAAATGGTGGAGGAGAAGCAATTTTACCTCCAACAGGACAGGGAAAAAGCTTATATACTAAATGAAGTGATGCTAATCCAAATAGAAAATCATCAATTACTAAAAAAGCAAAAGCAAATAAATCAACATACTTTTCACCATATTTAGATGCTGGATTATATGAAGGAAATAATATGCAAAATATTACTTCAAGTGTTAATGGATTAGACCACTTAACATTGGCTTTTGTACAACAAGTAAATAATCATAGTAATCATTTAGATTTATCAATAGCTGGTACTGCAACAGGTGATGAAGCTTATGATTGATGAGAAAGCAGTCAATTATGAGATAAAATTTTAAAACCAATAGCTGATAAAAATCAATTTGAAAATATTAAAGTTGCTTATGGTGGAGCTACAACAGGTGGATTTACAGAAAAAAACCCTTGAACTTTAGCAAATAAATTAAATGAAAATAATCCTGCTAAAGCAAAAGCTGATTTAAAAGAAGCTTTAATTGGTTATCAAGATTCATTAGTAAAATTAGCTGCTAAAAAAGGTAAAAAAGTAAATATGCCAAAAGCAATTGATTTTGATATTGAAGGACACGCTCAGGAATTAGATGAAGATAATAGATTATTGGCAGCAACAATTGCTGAAATGAAAAAAGAAGACAAAGCATGAGATTTCTCATTAACTTTACCCGTTTTACCAAGTGGATTAACTTCTGTTGGTTATCGTGTAATGAATATCTTCGTTGAAGAGTTCAAAAAAGCTGGATTAAGTGAAAAAGATTTACCAGTTGTTAACTTAATGTTAATGGATTATGGAGATCCAATTTATGTACAAGCAATCAAAGATGGTTTAACTAACTTTGATTTAGCAAGACAAGCAGTAAATGCAACAAAAAATAACTTAGCAACTTCAATTGAAAAAAATTATGGAAAAGTTTCAATTGGTAACCAAGGATTGTATAAATTAATTGGTGCAACTCCAATGATTGGTGTAAATGATACAGTTTGAGGAGTATTTACTGAAGAAGATGCTAAAGAATTATATAATTGAAGTCATACAGTAGGATTAGGTTATATTGGAATGTGATCAATGAATGATGATAGAGGATTAGATGTTCACTCTAAAAAACCAGTAAATAAAAGTCTATTGACTCATGGTTTAGCATATTTAGAAGAATATGACTTTGCTAGAGCATTTGCAGGGGATTGAACAAAATCATTAAAAAATCCAAAACCTGAACATAAAATAATTAGAAGAAAATAATACTTCTTTCTAGAAAATTTCTTAAAAATCCCTTTTCAAAAAGGGTTTTTTAAGTTAACATTAATACTTAAAAAAACTATTAATTTTAAAAAACCTTTTTATAGAGTAAGAATAAAGAAATTCTAATTAATTCTATATATAAAGGTTTTTTTATAAACTAAATATAAAAAAATAACTCTAGTTTAGAAAATAAAACCAAAAAATAGCAATGATTAGATTTGCTTGTTTAAATAATTTATAAAAAAAACATATTCTAGATTTAAAAGAATATGTTTTTTTTATTTTTAAATAGTAATTTTTATCACTTGTCAGTTCCATCATTGTGGTCTTTTAACATTTGAGCACGTTTTCTAATGTAATCTTTTTCAACTTGACCAATATTATGATATACATCTCGACTTGCTTTAATTCTTAGTTTTTTTAATTCTTCATCACAATATACTCATGTCAGTCAAACAATATGGAAGTGTCTTAAATATTTAATTTCACTTTCATCATACATTTCATAACTTAAAGCTTGTGCCTCTTTTTGAGCAAAATCAACTCATTTTTGCGGATTAATATTTTCATTGTAAGCCTCTTTAGCTAATGCTTGAAATGAAAGAGCCTTTTTAACAATAACTTCTTCAAGTGATTGTAATGTATTTGAAATTTCTTCAATTATTGCTTGATCAAATTCTTCAAATGAATTAAAGTGATGTTTTAATAAGTAAAACATTTTTGTGTTAAGATTGCTTACAGGATTACCTGAGCTATTCAAGTGTTCCTTTTCAGAAATGATTTTAAATTCATTTTCAATCTTTTTATAAAAATCTGATTTTCTACGCATATTTGTCACCTAAGTTCTTTAACTTTTTATATTATATCATATTTTCTAAATTATTCTTAGAGCAATAAAGGGTTATGTGTAATAATAAATATAGGAATGCTTTGGAGGAAATAAAATGAATGGCAAATCAGGAGTGCTTTTAGTGCGCAAACCAGAAGGAATTACTTCTAATGATTTAATTCAAAATGTAAAGAAAAAATTTAATATAAAAAAAATTGGCCATGCAGGAACTTTAGATCCTCTAGCAACAGGATTAATGGTAATTTTAATAAATCAAGCAACAAAGATTTCAAATTATATTTTGAGCAGTGATAAGAGTTATATTGTGACAATGAAATTATTTATACACACTGATTCACAAGATATTACAGGTAAAGTTGTTCAAGAAGAAGAATATCGAAAAATTTCAAAGTCTTTAGTAAAAGAAATTGTTGCTAAGTATAACGGCTATATTTATGATCAATATCCACCAATTTACTCAGCTGTAAAAGTTGATGGAAGAAAGTTATATGAATATGCAAGAAAACAACAAGATGTTGAAATTAGACCCAAGAAAGTTACTATTAAAGAATGTAGTTTAATAGATTTTAATCAAAAATTAGGAACAATTAAATTAAATGTCAGATGTAGTAAGGGAACTTATATTCGAAGTTTGGTTTCAGATTTTGCAAAGGATTTAGAAACTATAGCCACAGTTATTCAATTAGAAAGAACATCTTCGGGTGGTTTAAACTTAAGTGAAGCAAAAGAACTTGAAGAAATAGAACAAAAAGATTTAATGAGTATGTATGATGCATTAATGAAAAATGATCATACTTTAATTGAATATCATAGAATTAGAGATATTAAACAAGGTAAGGCAATTAGCTTGAGTGGTATTAACTATCCAATAATTTTTATTATTAATGATTCTAAAGACGTGATGGCAATTTATAAACATATTGCCCATGATCTATATAAATGTCAAAGAGGTTTATGAGATGAAATTCCTTTGGATCAGCTAACAGAAGCTGAAAGGAATGGATATTATGATTAAATATCAAACCTTTCTTAAAGATAATGAAGTGTTTGATTTAAAATTAAAACCCAATATTGTGTGTATTGGATTTTTTGACGGTCTTCATAAAATGCATAAAAAAATTTTTAATAAAACCAAAAAAATAGCAAAAGAAGAACAAATGATTTGGTCTATAATTACTTTCTCAGAAAAAGTATCAGACTTTTTAAAAGGGGTAAAAAGTAGTTTAGAATCAAGAAATAGAAAATATCAAAATATTGAAAAAAATTATCTTCCAGATTATTTATTTGAAATTAATGTTAATAATGAATCAATCAAATTGACAGCTAATCAATTTTGTTTATTTTTAAAGGATAAATTAAATGTCAAAAAAGTAGTTGTAGGTGATGATTTCAGATTTGGTTATAAAGGCGAGGGGAAAGTTTCTGATTTACAAAATTTTTTTGGAATTGATAATATAATTGTTTTCAAAAGAGTTTCAAATATTTCAACTTCACTTATAAAAGAAAATTTGGCAAAAGGAGAAATTAAAAAAGTTAATAGTATAATTGATGAAAATTTTACGACTACTTTTAAAAAAACTGGTGAAAAGCTTTTTTTAATAGAAGACTATAATATAGTAATTGGAAATGGGCAATATTTAGTAGTAATTAATGGTAAAACAAGTCAAATTCAATTAGAAAATAATGCTGTAATTTTAGATAATAAAGAAGAAATTTTGGATATTGAATTTTTAAAAAAAGTATAAAAAGAGCTTTATTTTTGATATACTTTTTAAGTATTGATGTTTTTTCTCTGATTTGATTTACCCTAAATCTCTTCTATGATAAAACAATTTTCAATCAAGAATTAATAGGGGGGTTATAGACATGGTTTCTAAAACACAAATTGAAAATATTGTTAAAGAATTTGGAGTTAATGCAAATGATACTGGTAGAGCAGAAGTTCAAATTGCTATTTTAACTCAAGATATTCAAAATTTAACAGAACACTTAAATTTACATAAAAAAGATATTACTTCAAGAAGAAGTTTATTAAAAAAAGTAGCTCAAAGAAGACACTTATTAAACTTTTTATTTAAAAAAGATGTTGAAAGATATAAAACAATTATCGAAAAACTAAAAATTAGAAAATAGTGTATCAATTATATTATTTTTTTATCTATTATTATTTGTTATAGAATACTTTTAAAAAATAATGTATAATTAAATCATATTTTGATAATAAAAATAACATTTTTATCAAAATTTAGTATTTTTATTAGAAAGACGGTGTTACTATATGGCAACTGCAAAAACAACAACAGGAAAAAGTACAACTGCTAAAAAAGCAGGAGTAAAATCAACAAGTGCTAAAAAAGCAACTGCAAAAAAACCTAAATTATCAGCTGTTAAAAAGGCTGCTTCAAATAAAATGAGACCTGAGCATATTCAAACTAGAAAAAAAGCATCAGATCCAAAACCAGAAAAAATTATCAATAAAGACATCAAATTAAATGACAGTCAACAAAAATTTATTTGAGAAAAATCAGATCCAGTTTCAGCAACAAATTCATCTATTTATAGACAAGATATTGCTGGAGCAATTATTAAAGTTAGTGAATATGGACAAGCATCAGAATTCGGTTGAGTTTATGCTTTAATTGATCAAGATGGAGAAAGAGATGACGTAAATAACGTTGTTGCTTTACATTGAATGAATGCAAAAGTTAAACGTAAATTAGACGAAAATTGAGTAGCTGTAGTTACTGGTGGAAGAGACATTTCAGGTCTTTTTAATCAAAAAAAAGAAGTTAAAATTGCTGGTAATCAACTAGGAAAAACAAAAAAAACTGTTTTATTCCAACCTTCAATAGTTGAACCAAGAAAAGTAAATATTAAAATTAGATCAGCTGTAGGAAAAAAATAATAAAAAAACCTTATTTATGTAAGGTTTTTTTATTATATAATTATTATGTCCTTAGGGACGCCAAGAATATTTGTTATTCTTTATGTTTGCGTGAGATATTAAAGACCGCTCAATAAATAAGTATTTCCTTTCTCATGCATTTGATAGCGGGTGGGAATATTTTTTTTTGTCAATTTTTGAAAGGTTGGTATAATTATGAATAAAATAATAGTTATAGTTGGACCAACAGCAAGTGGTAAAACGGACTTATCAATAAAAATTGCAAAAGAATTTAATGGTGAGTGCATTAATTCAGATTCAACCCAAATTTTTAAAGGAACAGATATAGCAACAAATAAGATAACAACTCAAGAAATGCAAGGAATTAAACATCATCTTTTATCAATAAAAGAAGTTGATGAAAGTTATTCTGTTGCTGAGTTTCAAAAACAAGCACGAGAGAAAATTGCACAAATATTGGAAAGTAATAAAACTCCAATAATTGTTGGCGGAACAGGACTTTATGTTAATGCAGTTTTAATGGATTATAATTTCACAAGCAATGATCATATTGAAAATTATGTTGATAAATATAAAGATAAATCAAATGAAGAAATATGAAATATTTTGAATTTAAAGGATAGTTTGGAAGCACAAAAAATTCATTCAAATAATAGGTATAGAGTAATTAGAGCCCTAGAACTTATAGAATTAACTGGAATGACTAAAACTAAACTAATAAAAGATAATAAAAATTATTATTACAATAATTTATTAATTATTGGAATATCTGCCAAAAGAGTGGAATTATATAGTAAAATAAACAATAGGGTACTTAGCTTAATAAAGAAAGGTTTGTTTGAAGAAATTCAATTAGCTTACAACGCTAATAATTTAAACAAAAAGGCTCAATCTTTAAAGTGTATTGGAGGTCCAGAAATCATAAAATATTTTGAAAAAGAAATAGATTATGATCAATGTATCGAACTGATGCAAAAAAACAATAGGCATTATGCAAGAAGGCAGTTAACTTGATTTAAAAATCAATTAGACAATGTTAAATGATTTGAACATGATTATGAAAATTTTGAAACCATATCTAATCAAATTATTGAATATATCAGATCAAATCTTTAACTTGAAAATTGAATAACAACAAGTTAGGAGACTTAATAAATGTTGTCTGTTTACGAAAGAGTAGAGAACTTAATTAAGGACAATAAAAATACCACTTTTAAATTAATTGGAAAACAAATTCTAGCAGATTGATCTGTTGGAGTCTTTAAAAGCCAAAGTGAAATTAGTAAAATGTGTTTTGTTTCATTAGCAACAGCAACACAATTTGCTAAAGCGTGCTATTGCGAAGGTTATAAGGAATTATCAATTAGATTAAAAGTTGAGTATGAAAATGTTATGCAAAATAAAATAAGAGCAGATCAGCCAAATCAAGCAGATATGACAGGAATGAGAGCTGTTATAAATAATTGAGTAAGCGAAAACGATGGTTTCTTATATGATTTAGCTAGTAAAATAAATGAGAGAAGGAAAGTTTGGATATGTCCATCATATCAATCGATGTATTCTGCTAAATTTTTAGAAGATGTTTTAACGAATGTGGGAATTCAAACTAAAATAATTGATATTTCTATAAATTTAGAAGTTGGGAAGCATTTAGAGTTTAATAATGAATTAGTTATTATTTTATTGACTGGAAGAGATACTGATACAACAGTTCTTGCTTTAGAGTATTTAATAAAAGCTAAAAATGATATTTTCATTATAACTACTCCAAGTAATATAGCAGAGCTACCCGACATTAAGGAACAAAAACATATGTTAATTAACTTTCAAGATAATAATTTTTTTTACAAGTATAGATGTTATGCATTAATTTCATTGTTCTTTTCATTAAGTGAAAAAATAAGTTAAAAATATAAAATCTTAAACTGTAAAAAGTATTTTAAAAGTATTGACATCTGCGTACTAATTATATATATTTATTAATGTGATTATACGCGGGTGTAGTTTAATGGTAGAACTTCAGCCTTCCAAGCTGACTGTGAGGGTTCGATTCCCTTCACCCGCTCCATTATGAAAATTCAAATCCCTTAAGGGATTTTTTTATTTTGTATTTATAATAAGAATTAAAGGAGTGGTGCAATGTTAAATAATCAAATAAAAAATTTTAATGAATCTAGAACTCCTTTTTTTAAGAGTTTATTTTACTTGAGTATAGAATCACTAATTCCAGGATTAACTATTTGATTTCTAGTAGGCTTTGATTTTAATTTTTCAATGACAAATAAGTTGCCATTTCCAAATGTAGGGTATGTTTCATTAATTTGTATTATATTTTTTATATATACTTTTTTAACAACATATCTGTTTTACAAATTTAAATTTCATGAAACAGATATGTTTACTTTTAGTTCATTAATCTCTTTGATTTTAATTACAATAATCTTATTTGGTAGTTTTATGAATAGTACGGGATTATGATTATTTGTTAGGTTTCTTGCAATAGTTGCTATAGTTATAATAGCAACTCCAATTTTTGTTTTTATTAGTGTTTTATTTAGAAATAAAGAAATTAAAAAAATTGAAGACTTTGAAAAAACTCTTGAAGCATATAAAAAGGGTGAAATTATACCCAATAGTAAGTTATTAAAAGCACAAAGATATCAAAATTATTTAGTTAAAAAACAAAGTAAAATAGAGGAACTTAAACAGTTTCGAATTGATTTAGATTTAAAAATCTCAAAGGAATTAGAAGAGCAAGAAATAAAAAGAGAAATGAAAAGAAAAAGAATAATAGATAAATTAGATGAAAAAGAAAAAAGGCAAAGAGCAAAAAAGCAGAAAGATTAGTATATCTTTCTGCTTTTTAATCTTTCCAATTTACTTTCAAAAATTTCTTTAAAAATAATTTGTTTCTTTTTTTCAAGCATAAAATTTGCTCATAATGTTCATAACAAATCTTGATATTTAATCATTGAATTTAAAATACCTATCTCATCAACATAAATAAGTTCTTTTTCAATGCATTGTTTAATGAAATATTTAATCATTTTTTCATCATCGTTTAATGTTTCACTAATAAAACTAGCAATATCAAAAAATTTATTATTTAAAGAAATATAATCATAATCTATTAAAATAATTTTATTTTTATTTACTAGAATATTACCAGGCACTAAGTCATTGTGACTTAAAACTAGATCTAAGCCATCAAATTTATCGATTTCTTTACTTATTTCATTAAAATGTAGTTCAAAGTTAAATAAAAGAGTATTAGTATTATTTTTAAAAGTTGCTAAAAGTTTATGATAGTCAAATTTCTTTATTTTAAATTCCTTTGAATTAAAATTATGAAGTTTTTTTATTAAATTGACGACGTTATCTATTATTTCCTTAGTTATTTTAATATCTTTAAGAGTTTGAAAATCCCTTAGAAACTTATATTCTGAGAATAATTGATTATCTTTTCAATAAAATTTTAAAGGAGCTAATAGTATATCTTGATTAATATCTTTTAATTGCTTTAAAAAATTATATTCATTTTCTTTATCTAAATAAATATTGTGAAAATCTACTGATTGTTTTTTTAAAATATCTTTTTCAAGTTTCACTTTATTTGTATATCCATTAAATTTCATTTAATTAACTCCTTAAGCCATTATTATTATAATATTAATTAGATATTAAAAGGAGTTATTTATATGAGTGTTTTATGATTTGCATCACAAAATCTTAATAAAATAAAAGAGATGAAAGAAATGATTCCTGAAATGGAAATTAAATCATTAAATGATCTTAAAGAAGTAATTGATATACCAGAAAATGAACCAACATTTGAAGAAAATGCTTTATTTAAAGCAAGAACTTTAGCTAATCTAATTGAAGGTATTGTTGTAGCAGATGATTCTGGATTAAGTATTAAAAATTTAGACAATTTTCCTGGAATTTATTCAGCAAGATGAGCAAAACCAGAAAAGGATTGAGTTAAAATCAATGAGTTATTATTAGAAAAACTAAGAAGAGAAAAATTAATTGAAGGTGAAGAACGAAAGGCATTTTTTACTTCTGCAATTGCCTTAATTGATAAGGATAAGGGGATTGAAGAAGTATTTACAGGAATTGTAAATGGAGTTATCGTTGATGCTCAAATTGGCGAAAATGGATTTGCATATGATAGAATTTTTAAACCCAATAATTTTAATAAAACTTTTGCTCAAATGACTAAGGAAGAAAAAAATGCAATTTCACATCGAAAACTTTCAATATCTAAATTAAGAGAGTATTTACAAAAAAACAACTATTTTTAAGGAGAAACAAAAATGAGAAAAATTAATATAATCTTATTTGAACCAGAAATTGCTGATAATGTTGGAGCTATTATGAGAACTTGTTCACTTACAAATTCAAAATTACATTTGATAGAACCATTTGGTTTTATTTTTGATAAAAGAAATTTTGCAAGAAGTAGTGCTAATAATTTTGAAGGTTGTGAATATAGAAGATATGATAATTGAGATGATTTTATCAAGCAAAATCCAAAAGCTGATATTTTTTGTATGACTCGATATGGAAAAAAACCAATTAGTGATTTTAATTTTAAAGAAATTAACAATGAAATATTTATAATGTTTGGAAGAGAATCAACTGGAATACCAAAAAAAATCCTAAAAGAAAATCTTGGTAAATGCTTTAGAATACCAATGGTAGCTTCAGGGAGAAGTTTAAATATTGCAAATTCAGTAGGAATTGCAAGTTATGAAGTTTTAAGACAATGAGACTATTTAGAACTTTCAAAAGTTGAAGTTGAAAAGGGAGAAGACTATCTAGATAGAGATTAATAATATATAATATATGTTGTATGAAATAGGTGAAATAATATGAAATTTTCAGATTTTGGATTTAAAAAATTTATAAATGATGCATTAGAAGAAATAGGTTTTGTTTATCCAACTAAAATTCAAGAAAAAGTTATTCCTCTTATAAAGAAACATAGACCTGTTATTGCTCAATCACATACAGGAACTGGAAAAACTCATTCATTTTTATTGCCTATCTTAAATAATATTGCATATGATGAATCTAATAAAATTCAATGTTTAATAGTAACTCCAACAAGAGAACTTGCTAGACAAATTTATGAAAATACTAAAGATATTTTAAAGTTTAATGATAAGGGAACTGTTGGTTTATTTGTTGGCGGTGATGATATTGAAAAATCAATTCAAAATGTTAAAACAAAGCAACCAACTGTAGTAATTGGGACACCAACAAGATTAAAAAAAATGTATGAAGAAGGTAATTTATTTATTACTACTGCAAAGTATGTTGTAATTGATGAGTGTGATATGATATTTGATCTTGGTTTTATTGAAGAAGTTGATTTTATGCTATCAAAGATAAACAAAGATGTGAATGTTTCATTATTTTCAGCAACAATTAATAATGGTTTAAAACCTTTTTTACAAAAATATTTATCTAATTCAATTTTTATTGAGAATAAGGACGCAAACCCAACAAACAAGAATATTGAACATGTTCTTGTTTGAACAAAAAATAAAGAAAATAAGGAAGTTCTTAGAACAATTGTTAGTGAAATTAATCCCTATGTTTGTATGGTTTTTTTAAATAAAAAAGATCAAATTAAAGAAATCATTTCTTGATTGAATGAATTTGGTATTAAAAATGTAGGTGAATTACATGGAGACTTAGATTCAAGACAAAGAACTAATATGCAAAAGCGAATTCAAAATGGAGATTTTAAGTGAATAGTAGCTTCTGACGTGGCTGCAAGAGGGATCGATATTGATGGAGTGAGTCATATTATTTCAGTTGACCTGCCAAAAGATTTAGACTACTATATTCACAGAAGTGGTAGAACTGGAAGAAATCAATATTCAGGACAAAGTTATGTTTTATTTAACTCTACAAACCAACATCAAATTGATGAGCTTAAATCTAAAGGAATTACATTTTCAAACTTTAAATTAGCAAATAATCAATTAGTTGAAATTAATACTGTTAAGAAGAAAAAAGACTTTAATGCTAATTTACCAGTGAATGTCGAGACCAAAAAAATTATTGATAAATATAAGGGTCAAAAAGTTAAACCTGGATATAAAAAACGCAGAAAAGCAGAAGTTGATAAAGTTAAAAAAGACATTAGAAGAAAACATATTAAGGAATCAATTGCTAAAATTAAAAAAGATAAATATAAAAAACGTAGAGAAGAGTTATTTGAGAATTAATTTAACAACTCTTTTAAAAAGCAATTTAATGTTTTATAATAATATGTATTAGAGGGAATTTTTATGGATATAACAGAAAGAATTAAAAAATTAATATCAGCAATTTCATATCAAGTTTATGAAAAGGAAACAATTTTTAGACTTGCAATGTTAGCTCTTTTAGGTGAAGAGTCAATTTTCCTTTTGGGTAAACCTGGTATTGCAAAATCATTGATTTCACGTAGGTTAAAATTTGCCATTAAAGGTGGTACTAATTTTGAGTATTTAATGAGTAAATTTTCAACTCCTGAAGAAATTTATGGACCAATTGATTTGAGATTATTAAAGGAAGGTAAATATGTTAGAGTAGTTGAAAATTATCTACCTGCTTCAAATGTTGGGTTTTTAGATGAAATTTGAAAAGCTGGACCAAGTATTCAAAATACATTATTAACAATTATTAATGAAAAGATTTTTAGAAATGGTGGAACAGATATAAAAGTTCCATTAAAACTATTAATATCAGCTTCAAATGAACTACCTGCAGAAGGTGAAGGATTAGAAGCTTTATTTGACCGTTTTATAATTAGATTTATTGCAGAAGGTTTAAAAAGTGATGCAAATTTCGAGCAACTTTTAGATGGTGAATCATCACTTGATGTTGATGTTGATCCAAAGCTTCAACTTACTCTTCAAGAATTAGAAATATGAAAAAAACAAACAAAGCAAGTTAGAATTAGTAGAAAAACTCTTGATTTTATTCACTATTTTAGAAAAAAAATATTAAAAGAAACAAATGGTGAAGCTTATATTTCTGATAGACGTTGAAAAAAAATATCAGGTCTAATGAAAACAAGTGCATTTTATAATGGAAGATCAGAAACTGATATTGCAGATTTATTCGTAATTCCTTATTGTATTTGAGATAATGAAGAACAAGAAAAACAGTATTCTGAAATTTTCTTTAATACATTTTTGGAACAATTTGGTTTAGAATGAAGAAATGAAAAGAAAAACTTAATGAATCAAATTGATTTAGTAAACTCTCAAATTGGTCAAACAGAAGCTCAATTTTTAAGATTAACACCATATACAGACCCATTTAAAGGTTCAATTGCTGGAACTTATTATTTTATTAATTTTACAGATGGTGGAGATAAATATAAAATTTGTTTTATATCTGCAGGAGATTGAAATAAGATAAGAAATTTAACAAATGAATCATTTGAAATTGATTTACATTTTGGAGTAAATTTAAATAAATACTCAGGAAGTCAAAAAACTTTGGTTAGAGCTTATAAAGCAGATCAAATTCTTTTTGTAAATGAAAATAAAAAATATTTATTACAAAATGAAAGTCCGAATGAATTTAATCAACAAATGAATAATTTAGCAGATAATATTGCTGAGTTAGAAGCAAAATATAAAGAATTATCAGCAAAAATGTTTAAGGAATACAAAAAATATATGAACATGAATTGTATTTTCTTTGAAGAAATTTATGATGAAAAAATTGCACAAGCATTTGATACAAAAACAAAAAAACAGTTAGAAGAAGAAGCAGCTTTGGAAAAACAAATGAAACTAAATGCAAAAAATAATAATATGAAAAATCCAATTGAGGATTTAGACTTTAAATTAGAAATTTAAGTAAAGAAGGAAACTATTATGAAATTTGACTTAGATAAACCAGTAAGTGAAATAAAAAAAGAAATTGACAAACTTAGACAAAAAGACATTCATAATAGTGAATTTTTAACATTTAAAAAAAATCATGAATATGCAGCTGAACAATTAGATGATAAAATTAATAATTTTTATTCAGCTTCAAATTTATCTACAATAAAACAAATAAAACTTCCTGAACCAATAAGAAAAGAAATAATATATTATAATTATATTTCTGAATATTATGACGAAGTAAGTTTTGCTCAAAATTTAAAATTAATTCAAAATAAATTGGTAGAATTTGATTCTCCTTTTTCGACCTATATTGATACAATGAATTGAAAAATTGATAATGGATATATAGAATTAAAAGGCAGAGATTGATTAACTGAGTTTTTTAAAACTTGAACTTTTATGTTAACAAAAAGAATTGTAGACTATAGAATGAAAGCTGTTGAAGACTTGAGATATAATTATTTAGTTGAAATCTATTCAATAATTAAGAATTATGGAAAATATGCAAAAATCTATAAAACAATGTATGATGTTTTTGGAAAAGTTGCAAATATTGAAGATGAATTGAGAAATCAAAATATTGAATCAATTGCTAGATTTGCTGAATTTTTATACAAGGATCCTTCAATTTTAATGATTGCTGAAATGTTAGGGCGATTAAATGGTGAAGATGATTTAATGGAAATAAATATAACTGAACAAGTTGTAACATATCCAACAGAAGTTAAATTACCTTATAATCCAGAAGAAATTGTTGGTTTAACTGTTTCAAAAGATCTTGAAAGATTGCTTCCAATGGAATTTGCAGCTTTATTTGATGAAGATTTAGAAATTATTTTTTATAAGAAGTTTGTAGAATCACAACTTCAAACATTTTTATTTGAATCAAATGAAAGAGTTATTGAACATGAAATTGAAGAAGTTGAATATGAAGCTCCAATTCCATTAGAACAAGGAAAATTTATTATTTGTATTGATACTTCAAGTTCTATGGAAGGTGCTGGAGAATATATTGCAAAAGCTTTATCAATTGCTATTTCAAAAGTTGCTTTGAAAGAATATAGAGATTTAGTTTTTGTCAATTTTGCAAATCAACACGTTGAAGAATTTACAATTAATGGTAAAAACGTAAATATACAAAAAATGCTTGAATTTTTAGCAAAATCTTTTTATGGAAGAACAAATGCTAAACCAGCTTTTGAAAAAGTTATTGAAAAAATGCATTCAGAAGATTTTAAAAGAGCTGATTTATTATTCATTTCTGATTTTATGATGGAAGCACTTCCTAATTCGACAAGAGCTAAAATTGCTGATTTAAAAGAAAATTATAATAGATTTCATTCGCTTATAGTAGGAACAATGCCAAATGTTGAAACTCAAGACATATTTGATAATGTTATGTACTATGATCCAAATGACCCTTTTGCAACAAACCAAATTGTTAAATCTTTAAATGAAACTTTAAGGGATTTAAGGGAATTAAAAGATGAAGAAGTTGCATATCGTGATGAGCAAATTAATAATTTAAATACAATTAGAGATAAAAAGCGTTTTAGAGAAAAACATTTAGATGATCCAAAAGCAAAAAAATTTGCAAAACAAAAGGAAAAATTGAAAGAATTAGAAATTAAAAAGCAACAAATTAATCATTAAGGGAAGGTGATGTGTTTATGTTAGTAAAAGAAAAATCAAATTTATTAGTAATTTTTTTGGAACATGGTGAAGATCTCGACCAACAAATTCAAAGTATAATAAGAGAATATAAACTTATAGATGCTAAAATTACTGGTTATGGCTATTTAGAAAGATTAGAGTATGGTGTTCTTTCTCAAATTGATCCATTTTTCTTATCAAAATTATTAAAAGAAGGACTTATCACTGTTACAAATTTAAATGGGATGATTGATAATCGTGAATCAACAATAATGGTTAGTTCAGTTGATGATAAGTTTGACAGACATCAAGGAAGGTTAATTAGTGGAGTTGTTGCAAACTCATTTAATATTATTTTAGAAATATATAAAACAGAGTAAAATTTGTTTTATTTTTTATTTTTATTTACTTTTTAACTTTTTTTATAAAATTATTTTAGTTTCCCTAAAAAAAGATATAGAATAGTTATAACACTTTTCAAAAGTGGGATGGAGGAAATATGAAAAATATTCAAAGTAAGTCTAAAAAGATAATTCTAATATTAATTTTATCTTTTGTAGCTTTCTTTCCGATATTAACAATTATTATGACAGTTCCTGGAATGGGAATTGAATCATTAACTTTTATAAATAGTGTTGAAAAACAAATTAAAAGAATAATGCCAAAAAATAAATTTGTTTTTGACCCAAATCATCCTCTTTACGAGGAAATGATGGAAAATGTTATTAAACCATCTTTTAAAGCAGATGCATTATCAACAATAAATTTTGAAGATTCACATGAAAAAGAAGAGTTCTACTTAAAATATTCAAACTATTCAGAAGAGTGATATAAAAAGCATTGAGCTGAGAAAGTAAAAAATAAGGAACAAATTGATTTATATGATATTGGTTTAAATTTTATTGAATTTGATAAGAGTGTAGCTGAAGAATTTCAATCTTTTGGTTTTGTTAACACAGGAATTCAATGAATGTTTAAAAGTGGAGGTTTGAAAGAAATATTTTCAAAAAATACATATGAAATGTCTTTAAGACAACAAACAATTCTTGATCAATCAGATTATGACGATCAAATGAAATATAGTGGTCCAGGATTGAATGGGATAAAAATTAAACATTCTGTTGGAACAAAAATTGTAAATAATAAGGTTTGATTTTTGAATACTCAAATTGATTCTATTAAGTTTGCACTTAAATTAACAAATCCTTTTATGGATAAAACATTGAGTAAAGATCAAAATATAAGATATGTAACAGTAAATGATTTAAAATGACCAAATTTTACATCAACTTTGGTTTTTCTAAGATTTAGTGCTGTAGTTATATTTTTTAACATTGTAATAATTCCTGGTGGAATAGGTCTATTTTTGATTCTTAGAAAAAAATGAAATAAGTAAAAAAGGAAGGAAATAAGATGAAAAAATTATTATCGCTATTAACAGTAGTTAGTTTTTCAATATCAACAGTTACTTCAACAGTATCTTGTATGCCAAAACAACCAAGTACTACTAAAACAAGTCCTTTGAAAATTGGTTTGGATATAGACAAGAGTCAAACTATTGATACAACTTCAGACCCAAAGAATCATTTTGGTTTTACTAATTATTTTATAGTAGGTGATTCTCTAAGTGATGTTAATGGTTTAACAACATATGTTAAAGATAAATTTGTTGTTAATACAAATTTAGATCAATTTATTGATTTTAATTTAACACTTGGTGGAGCATATGGTTTTGAAGATGAAAATGGTGTTTATAATAGTGCTTTTAGTAATGGAAAAACTACGGGTTATTTATTATCAGAAAAATTAAATTTTGGTGGTATGAGAGCAAGTAATAAATACTCAAAATTAGTCAATTCAAAAGAAGGATATGGTAAAAATTATTCAGTTGGAGGAGCAACAGCTGGTAAAACACCAGATCTTACAACTGGGCTTGTTATTAATGATTTTAGTACAGAAGAACAAGCAAGAGCTTTGGTAAAACAACAAAAAATTGGTTCAAATGATTTAGTTTTCTTTGAAATAGGGGGCAATGATATGTTCTCATTAATTCAAAACCAAGATAGTGAAAATGAAAAAGCTTTAGTTGAATATATGAATGAATCTATTAAGAGTATTAGAGCAACATTGTTTACTCTTTTAAATAATGGTATAAAAAATATCTTATTTATGGGACCTCCAATTATGGATATTGTTCCTAGATATTTAAATAGAGAAGAAAAACAAGATATTGTTGATCTTGGAAAAGAATATGAAATTAAGATTAATAAAGTAGTCAATGAGGTAAAAAGTTATTATCCTGATAGTCTATTTTATACTTCACTTTATGAAGGAGAAAATGATTTTCCAACTATTATAAAAGGATATGGAGAGTATATTGATAAGGAAATTGAAAATGAATACAACAGTACTTCACCTTTTGCTGAAACAAATGTTGTTGAAATAAATGGTAATACAACATTCACTTTTAATGAACTTAAAGCAATTGATTATAAAAAATATATTGACGAGTTAAAAGAAAGCAGTACTTTTGAAAAAACTAAATTAAATGTAACGCTTAAAGCTCAACCATCAAATGTAAATCAATGAAATGATTTAACAGAAAGAGATCAAATAATGAAATCCTATTTTTTCACTGATGTTGTTCATCCAACTAAGTTTGTTCATGAATACGTATCAGAAATAATAAAAGAAATGGTCTTAAGGGAGTTTAAATAATTATGAAAAAATTATTAGCTATTTTTGGAACTTCTTTGTTAGTAGTTTCACCAGCTTTTTTAGTAGTTTCTTGTACTAAAAAAGAAAAGAATATAGATGATATCTCATTAAAAACTGCAGTTGAGCAAATTGGAAAGTCAGTTTATTTAACTGATACAAAAAAATATAATTTTAATTATCAAATGAATGATATATTAAGAACTAAAAGAATAAAGGATATATCAACTATCTATGGAAATGATACTTATACTAAAGATGATTTAAGTTCTTATTCAAGATTTGATGATTTATATAACTATTATTTTGATAAAAATCTTTTTGCTGATAACTTGTCAATTAGTGAAAATATAAATTGAGAAGGAAACATTCAAGCTCAAAATAGTAAAAATTTAGAATTGTTACTTGTAACAATTCCTAATTTATTAGACTTATTAGGAAATGGTAAAATTTTTACATTTATATTTAAATTAATAGAAATTGCACCTTCAATTCTTGTAAGTTTAAGTGATAATTATTTAGTAAGTTATTTAAATAAAATTCTGTCAAAAGAAAATAGTGAATCTTTTTCGAATGCTTTTTCGAATGAACCTTACACTAATTTTACAAATCAAGAAGCCTTAAATTCTTCAATAATTGGTCTTTCAAATTCAATTGATTTTCTTCTTGGAAATAAAAATGAATTAAAAATTCCAACTAAAGAACAGTCACAAGGTGAGTACTTTTTAAATTCGATATCTTTACTAACAAATAATTTAAGATCTATCTTAAAAAAGGAAAAAACAATTAATTTAGATTTAATAATTGATTTACCAGCAATTGCAGAAGTAATTAGATTTGCAAGAACTCTAATTGTTTATATTACAAATGGAGTAGATTCAATTTACAAAGAAAATCAAAATCAATCAGGACATAATTATTTTGAAGAAATTGAAAAATTTAGAAATAGTGTAATTGAAGCCAAAAAAAATGAATTGAACATTTTAAATGTTTTTGAATTTTTAGATAGTACTTATGAAGATGGAGAAGGTCTAAAATTAATATTTGCATTATTATTTCAAAGTTATAAAGAACCAAAATTAAGAGCAGGAAAATTGACAATAAATGTTGGAGCAATTTCAGATGAAAATATTCAAGTGAAAGGAATAACTCCATTACTTCAAGCTTCGATAAATGCAGTATTCCCGACTTTTTATATAACAGAGGGATTGCCTTCAATTGTCGTGTCTTTATTAAAAATACTTAAAATTGATAAAGTAAATTTAGCAAGTGTAACTATTGATTTATTAAATTCTTTGGTTTCTGGTTCTAATTTTAAAGGTATTATTGATATTATGAATCATTTTTTGATTATAAATTTTATAAAAAATGAGCAATTGAAATCAAAAATTGAATCTTTAAAGGAGATTGATGAAATTTATAAAAATTCACTATGAACTGAACTTTATGGTGGAACTTTTATTAATAAATTTTATGAAGTTTTATTTAATAAAAAAATAGAAGAAAAGATTAATATTAAAGGAATACTAGAAAATAGTAAAATATCATTTTTAGGCGAAAAAATTTTATATAAAGATATTTTGTCAAAAATTAATAATAATCAAGATTTTAAAGGAGACTTTAAAATTGACTTTTCAAATATTTCTCAAATAGTAATTGATTTAAGAAAAATATTGGATCTAAAAAATGGAATAAAAACTGATATTAACATTAAAGATTTTCAATCTAATTTGGAAACTTTATTTGTAAATTTACAAGGAATGAAAAAATTAACTTCATGAGCATCAAATACTGAAACTAGTGAAGGAAGTAGTTTATGAGATAAATATCAAGCCGAACAAAATAAATATAATAAAAATTTAAGAGCTGATATTTTAACTCAAAAAATTAAAAGTGTTAATCAAAATAAGAAATACTCTTATGAAGTTATAGTCGAAAATAAAAAATATGTTATTAACTTAAAAATGTTAAAAAATAATAAATTCCAAATTATTTCAATTAATTAATTATTTTATGGAATTAAATAATTTTAGTAAAAAAAGTAGTGTTTTTAAGAACTTTTTAGTATAATTAGTTTAATCTTTATTTTTGCATATTTTTGTGCTTATAATAGAGGTATAGAGAAAATAAAAGAGGAGACTAGAAATGATAGGTATTATTTCAACAGCTTACTTTACAGTTAAAGATCGTCAAGATATTAAAACTGTAAAAAAATATTGATGAAGAAATATGGTTATTCAACATCTTAAATATAGAGGAAAATTTTTCATAATTGCAACAATAGGTTATGGAAAAGCAAATGCTGCAATGGCAATTACTTATTTAATGGAAGAATATCCAACTTTAGAAACAGTTTTAAACATAGACTTAGCTTTATCAACAAATGATAAATTTGATACAACAGATACAGTTATGGCAACTAAATTTATTTATAGAGATGCTGATTTAACAGTATTTAAAGATATTAAATATGGACAAATCGTACACGAACCAGAAGCTTATACTTTTAATACAGAATTTGTAACACAAGTTAAAAACTTTAAATTAGGTGTTTCAGATGGTATTGTTGGTACTTCTGATATGTTAATTTATAACTCAAAACAATTTAAAGAAATGGTTGACAAATATGGTCAAACTATTGATGTAATTGATACAGAAGCTGGAGCATTAGCTCAAATTGCTAAAAAATCAAGTGTTAACTTTGTTGCAATGAAAATTATGTACAACAATGCGTTATCACCATGAGACAATGATCCATTACATAAATTTAAAATTTATGAAACAGCTAATACTTTAAAATATTTATTAGCAAGATTATTTAACTTATTATCTTCAAAATACATAATTGACTTTACAAAAAATACAAATGATGAGTTAGAAGTAATTCATGAATTATTTGAATTATCTCATGATGAATGAGTGGCGTTATTTAAAAGTAATGTTACATCAATTATTTCTGGTTTAGGACCATCATTGATGTTAGTTGATAAAAAAGCATCAAAACCTGAGGCTCTTGATATTGTTGAAGTTTTAAAAAGTAAATTAGATGATGAAGGACCAAGTAAAATTATTTTAGGAGAAGATGAATGAAAAAATGCTCCTAAAAAATGATTACGTAAAATGATGTTCTTAACAAATATTTCTGTAAATGATGATGAATTATTATGAAATAAATCAGCTAAATATGATCTTAAATCAAATAAAATTATTTCAATTGAAGAAGTTGCAAGAGCAGTTTCAAAAGTAATTGCTGATCGTTCACAAGATAAATCAGCTTATACTTATGATGGAGCAACAGTTCTTAAAAAACATTTACTTGTTTCAGTAGATGCTCCAATTTCATTCTATATTACTCATAATGTTACACATGAGTTTGTTGAATGTCCTAAACAAGGATCACAATTAGTTGCAAATGAATTTATGAAATATTTAAATGAACAATTAGCAGAAGTTGAATCTCCTTTTGCTAAAATAGTAGTATACTGTAAAGTTCCTGCAGAAGGTGTTGCAAAACTTCCAGTTATTATTACAACTAAATCAAAAGCTAATCAAGCAGTTGTATTTGAAGGATACTCAAGTAAAGATCAAAAAACTTATACAGTTGTTGATATTACAAGAAATGATTACGACCCATTGAAAGTTGGATCATTCAAAGTTACAGTTCGTTTGAAAAACTTATAGTCATAAAAATAAAAATCACTTCTATAGTGATTTTTTTATTTTTTAATATAATAGTAATTTAGTATATACTATTTTTAGTAAGGAGTGTTTTTTAATGGCCAAGAAAAAAAATAAATTATTTTTTGAAGAAAATGAGAGTATAACTCATATCTTAGAAGATTTATTAGATTTATCTTTACTAAAATTTGATGATAATGAAAATAAAATAAATACTTTTAAAGTACCTGAAATAAATCAAAATAAGGCTGTTACGTTAAATACTACTCGTGCTGTTACTAATTTAAATAAAAATGTTTTTAAAAAAGAACCTATGGTACCAACACCAGAAGTAATAGATTTGCATTCAATAATAGAAAAAGCCAGACAAAAAAATAATAAATTTATAAAGGAAACTGGAATTTCAAACTTTATTGAACCTGAACAAGTTATTCTTGAAAAAGCAAAAAAGCAAGGAAAATCAGCGTATGATTCAGATATATTAAGAGAATTAATATTGGAGAGACAAAAGAAAAAAAGAGAATTAATGGGTTTATCAAGTATAATAAATAAAGCAAAAACAAGAAAATAAATTTTATTTTTTTTATTATTTTTTTAAATAAATTAGTTTTAAACATTTTTTTTGGGGGGGTGAAACAATGGAAAATAATTTGAATGATAAAATTGATGATATTCAGGAAGCAACTCAAGAAATTCTTCAAGACGATATTGTTGAATTTCAATCAAGTGAGGAAAAAAAATCTATTAGTAAATTAGCAAAGGAACTAAATAAGGGTGGAAATATTGACGGTGAACTTTTAAGTAATCTTGAAAATAAAATTATGTCTAAAAGAGAACAAAAATTGCTTGTTCAACAATATTTTAAAACTAAATTTATTAGAGATATAGCTAAAATTATTTTAGCAGCTTTTTTAATTACTATTACATTTGACTACTTTATTACTCCAACTGGAAGAGCAGGTCTTTTCCCAGCTGGTGCAGGAGCAATTGCACGTTTTTTTGCAACTTTAACTTTTCCTAATCAAGATCAAGTTCAATTACAATCGTCATTTTATTTTATTTATTATTTTGCAATAAATATTCCTCTTTTTATTTTTGGATATATTAAACTAGGAAAACGTTTTACATTTACAACATTTATTTTTATAATTATGCAAATTGGTTTTGACCAAATTATTCAAAATATTCCTTTTATTAACCCAAGAGAGTTTAATTTACTTGTAAATTATCAATTAATTGGGTCAATGCCTGGTTCATGAAATACAGGTATATGATTGTTTGTATTTGCTGCTTTAGGTGGCTTTCTATTAGGATTTTCATATTCAATTGTTTATAAAATTGGTTCATCTACAGGTGGATTAGACTTTTTAACTGTTTTTTTATCAAATAAAACAAATAAACCAGTAGGTTCATTAAATAGAAAAGTTAATTTTATTATCTTAGCAATCGTTATTATTTTAAACACTGTAATTATTCCAATGTCACTTATTAATTCTGATATAAAAATTAATATTCTTCAAAGTGGAAACTATTATCAAGATAATAGTTTATTAAAATCAATGTGAGATTATGCAATTGAAAATGGAGCTTTAATAGGAGATAAAAATAGTTATCAATGAGATCCAGTATTTGAAGCTTGATTTTCTAATATTCTTAGCCAGGATAAGACACTAAATCCTGAAATTGCAAAAAACTTATTTGACGGTTCAGCAGCTCTTGCAAAAAATCAATATGAATTTTTAGTTCAATTTGTTTGTAAACAAGGTTACGGAGATGATTTAGTTAATATAAATCAAGGATTAGTTTGACATATTAAATTTTTATTTATTTTTGGACCATCATTATTTGCTTCTTTTTCACTAGTAATTTTTGCAGGAATATCAACTAATGTTTTCTATCCAAAATATACAGTAAGAACATATATGATAACAACAAATAATCCCAAAAAAATTAATAAAATGTTATTAGAAAATGGTTTTCAAAATGATATTTTAAACTGAGATAGTATAAATAGAATTAATGGAAATTATCTACATAGAAGTGTTATTATGGTTGCAATGTCTGTTATGGACTGAGATAAAATTGAAAGAGAAATCTTTATGATTGATCCACAAGTTAAAATAAATGCCATTATAACAAAAAGTGTACGTGGATTATTTAATTATGAGATTAAAAAGAATGATGAAAGAGATGTTATTAGAACGAAAATTGAAAAGAATGAATTAGAATTAGAAAAAATTCGTCAAATTGCTATTGTTCGAGCTCAAAAAGAACATGAAAAATTACATAAGAAAAGTCAAAAAAGAAAGTCAAAATCTAAAAAACAAGAGAATAATGATAAAAAAGATTAATTTTTTTAAAGAAACTAGTAAATTTATTAAATTTATTAGTTTTTTTGTTTATAATTATGATTATAGTGGTGATTTAATGAAAGAAGAAAATCTTAAAAAAATTATTTATGAAATGTTAGATCTTAAATTAACAGAAATAAGAAAAGAATTTACTAGAATTACTTTAAAAGATTTATACTGTTATTTAAAAGATGTAATATTTAAAAACAATAAAATAGTTGATTTGAATGATTTATCGTTCTTCATTATGAACATTAAAATTAACAAAGTATTTGAGTATCTAAATATAAGTGCAATTTTAGATAAACATAATTCAATTGAAACAGATTTAAAAATTATTTTAGAAAGATAGTGGTTAACTTGAATAACAAGGAAAAAAATATAAGCAAAAAACCTAAGAAACCAATTGTAAAAAGTTTTGCTATATTAATAATTATTTGTTCTTTGGTATTAGGGATTGTTTTCTCTAATTTAAAATTCTCAGAAAATATTAAGTTGGGTTCAGACTTTAAAGGTTATTACTCAGCTCTTGTTTCAGTTGGGAATTTAAATGAAGATGAATCAATTAATGGTCAACCAAATGGTGATTCAAATGAAGGTGCTAAAGCTTTAAATGAACGTTTAAATCCAATGGGAAATAATCAAATAATAATAGAAAAAGCTGGTAAAAACTTCTTAAAAGTTTTATCACCTGTTGATGCTTATCAAAATGAAACAATTTTTAAAAACCAAATTCAAAAAAATGGTGGAATTGTTTTATTAGATTCTACTGAAAATAAGTATACTGACTTACAAATTTCAGCTGAAGAAAGCAACAAAATTGAAAGAAAAGGAATTAATGATTACTTTACTGGAGCAACATCAACTTTTATTAATGAATCAAATTCAAAAAACCCTGCAATTTCATACTCATTAAATGGTGATAATTTTAAATCATTATTCCCAAAAGCTGAAGAGGGTGGAGCAGGTGAAACTCGTGAAGAAGGTACTTTACCTTTATTCATTCTTTTAGACGCTGATGGTTTTTATAATGATATAAGAAACTATTTTAATTTAATTAAAGGGAACAAAAAAGATAGAATTGAAGAATTTTTTAAAGTTATAGTTGATCCTTTAAGAACATTTTATGACGCAACAAATACTTCTACAAAAGTTAAAGAAGTTTTATATGACTTATTTTATGGTCAATGAACTGAAAAAACTAGTTCTGGAATTAATACTACTTATAGAGGGTCTTTAATGGCTAGAAGAAATGGTTCAAATGATTCTCTAAGAGATGCAAATTCTTTTTTAGAAGTTGTTGACTCATTTAATTATTTGGCAGAAACATCAAAATATGTTTATGATTCAAATGCTGTAACAAAAGATTTTGAAACTGGTGGAAGATATTCACAAAATGTACAATTATGAAATTCTTCAAATACATTAACAGAAAAATATAAAGTTAATGAAATATTTTCTTTAATTAATCCTGTACTTTTAAATTTTGTAAGAACAAATCAAATACTTTTTAATGAAACTTATGCAAATAACTTAGCAACTAATTATTTCTTATTTAATGGAAATGTTACTGAATCAAACTCACAAAATTCTAATGGATATATCGATGGAGAGAAATTAATAACTAAAGTTGATTCTGAAGCGAAAGCTAGAATTGGAGCTTCATTATTCAATGCTTCTGGTAAAGGTTTTGTCTTTACAGTTAACTCTGTTGCAACTATTGATGGAAAAGTAACTAAAATAATGTTAATCTCATCACTAGTATTTATATTAATTATTGTTTTATGTCTAGTTATCTTTATGGGATTCTTCTACAGATTACTTGGTTTATTTTCAATGATAATTACATTATCAATTATAGGCTTGACTTTATTGTCACTATCATGATTTAACTTAGCAGTGGGACCAGAAACAATTATTTGTTCATTTATTTTAGTAGGGTTAAATATTGAGATTTTCTCTTCATTATTTGAAAATATGAAGGAAAGTTATTATTTAAAACAAAGGGGATTAAAAACTAGTTTTAATATTTCTATTAAAGAAACTGTGGGAATTGCTTTAGATCTTGTTGTTGCTCTATTAGTTCCAGCAATGTGTATGTTCTGAATTTCGTCAAATGCAATTATTTCAATGGCAATAATGTTAGCAATGGGGTCATTCTTTACAGTTTTATTTACAATAGTAGTAGGTGTAATTCTATTTAAATTAGTAATTAATTCTCAGTTAATTGCAAATAAATCATATTTATTTGCTTTAAACACAGATTTTGCTTCTCAAGGTAAATTCTTTATTAATTATAAAATTAGAAAAATAGAATCTAAAATTGCTAAATTAAACTCAAATACTAAAACAATTGATAAAGAATTAATTTCAAAACTTGAGAATAATTTGAAATCTTTAAATGAAAAGTTAAAAGAAATTAATCTTAAAGATATTGAAAAAAATAATAAAAAGCAAGAACTATCTAAAGCTAAATTAAATAAAAAAATTGATTTAATTACACAAAAAATAGCTAAATTAAATTCTGAAAAAGATGCAAAAAAAATTCAAGCATTGAATTTTAAAGTGAATGAATTAATCTTTGTAAGAGATGATAATACTCAAAATATTCTTGAAGAAGAAGGGCAAATTATTACTTCAACAAATGAAAAATTAAAAATTAAAACAATTGAAAGAAACATAAAAAATGGAACTAAATTTGTTTCATTATTCGGAGTAATTCTACTAGCAGTATCACTTGCTTTTGGATTATTATTTGGTTTACGCTTTGATAATACATTTGGAGGAAGAACTGATTATACTTTATGAGGTGATAATACTTCAACACTTTATTTACAAATTAAAGAAGAACGTTTTGAAGATACAAGTAATGGTAGTGCAGATAAGTTAGAAAAGATCTTTAATTTTAAAGAAGATTTAATTCAAAAACATGAGGACTTTATAAGTAATAACAGTGGTGAACGTGAAGCAATTAAATTAGATGAAACAAGAACAGTAAGTGAATTTTTAAACTTTGCATTTGAAGATAGTTTCTATATTAATTATTTGGCTCAAAATTTCTCAAATAATAAATCATATAAAAGTAAAAGTTATTCAGTTTCTTACGGAGATAAATTTATATTTAATGATTCTTCTTCAATTACAGATATAAATCAAAATTGAATCACAGTTACAGTGTTTACACAAGATTTAAAACAATCAGCAATTATTAAAAAAATGTTTAATAACTTAGGTGTTGATAAAAATTCAAATTCAACTTCAGGTAATGGATTTATAACAAAAGCTATTAAACCTGCAACAATGCTTTGGTCAATTAAAGAAATAGCAATTTCTGTATTAACAATTATTGGTGCATTAGTTATTTATATTCTTATTAGATTTAAATGAACATATTATATAGCAATGATAGTTTCAATAGTTTTAGCACCATTAGTAGTAGTAGCAGCAATTACTGCATTACAAATACCTTTAGGAAATGTAGCAATTATTGCAATAGTTGGTTCAATATTCTTTACAATTATTTCTTTATTCATAATTTTTGGTAAAGCAAGAACTTTAATTGCTTCAAAAGATGAAAAATCATTAATTAACTTCTTTAAACAAGAAATTGAAATTATTTATGATACAAAATCAGTTAAGAAAAAAATGAATGATGAGCTATTTAATCTTAAAAATGAAATGAGATTAAATATTAAAACTAATAATCTGCCAAAAGAAGAAAAGAAAAAATTAAAATTAGAATTTAAAGAAATTAAACATAATAAAAAAATAGAATTTAAAAAAGTTAAAAAAGCTAATAAAATAAAAATAAATAGAGTTGCAAAACAAAATAACTATTTATCTGAAGTTTTAGTAAAAACATTTAAATTTGGATTAGTAAGATGTTTATTATTAATTTCTTTATATACAATTCTTGGAGTTGTATTAGCTGCGTCTATGTCAAGTATCTGATCATTTGGAACTTCAATGATTATTGGAACTGTTATTTCAAGTGTGTTTGTATTATTTATATCATTACCGCTATGAGTAGTGTTTGAGCAAATAAGAATAAGAAATCAATTAGCAAGAAAACGTTTCATAAATGGTTTATATGTTTCAAATGAAGAACAAATCATAGAAGGAATAAATGATTAAGAGGTAAGTAAATATGGATATAAATAAATATATTCTAGATGTTCATAATTTCCCAATAGAGGGAGTTACTTTTAAAGATATTACTCCTTTATTAAATGATAAGGATGCATTTAAATATGTAATTGATAAAATGGTTGAATATGTAAAAGAGAAAAAAGCAACTGTTATAGTAGCTCCAGAAGCAAGAGGTTTTTTACTTGCTTCTGCAGTTGCATATGCTGCTAATTGCCGTTTTGTATTGGTAAGAAAACCAGGAAAATTACCAAGAAAAGTAAAAGATGTTGAATATGTTCTTGAATATGGTAAAGGTCATATTCAAATGCATGTTGGAGATTTAAAAGAAAATGATAATGTTGTTATTGTAGACGATGTATTAGCGACTGGTGGTACTATGAAAGCAATTGTTGAACTTGTTAATCAAGAAAAGGCAAAAGTTGGTGGAATAGTATTCTTAGCTGATTTATCATTTCTACATGAACCAGACTTATTTAAAGAGTTTGATTCAAAGAGCTTAATAACTTATTAGTATAATAAAGACAAATATGATAATATTTGTCTTTTTTTATATTTAAAAAATTGGGGTCAAGCTTAGTATTATTAACTTAATTTATATATAATATAGTTATTAATAAAATATTAAAGACAAGGGGAATTTTATGCAGTCAAGAGCCTCAATGAGCGAACAAGAATTTAATTTTATTGAATGTCGTGATGTCGAAGTTCTTGTTTCAGAAATGAAAAAATATATTAAAAATAAAAAGCTAATTGATGAAGTTAAAAGAGCATACTTTTATGCTGAAGAAAAACACAAAAATCAAAAAAGAAAAAGTGGAGATCCCTTTATAATTCATCCACTTTCAACTGCATATTATTTAGCACAATGAAGAATGGGGCCTAAAACTATTATTGCAGGTCTTTTACACGATGTAATTGAAGATACACCAGTTACTTTTTCAGAAATTGAAGAATTATATGGTGTTGAAGTTGCAGATATTGTTGAAGCTGTAACTAAAGTAAGTTATTTTACTAAAGAAAATCGTGAGCAGATGAAGGCTAATTATTTAAGAAAATTATTCTTGTCAATGATTAGAGATATTAGAGTTATTATTGTAAAAATTGCTGACCGTATGCATAATTTACTAACTCTTCAACATATGAAACCAGAAAAGCAAAAAATTATTGCTAAAGAAACATTAGAAATTTATTCAACAATTGCTCACAGAATTGGTATGAAAAATGCTAAAAATCTTTTAGAAGACTACTCTTTTGAATATTTAAATCCAAAAGAATTTAAGAGAGTTAAAAGTCTTTTAGAAGAAGATAAAAGTACTAGAAAAGAAATTATTGACGAAATTATTGCTGAGGTTAATAAAAAATTAAAATCTGGTGGTATTTCTAATGCTATTATTTTTGGTCGTTCAAAAACAATTTATTCAATTTATAGAAAATTAACTCAATTCGGTAAATCATTTAGTGATATTCACGATGTTTTAGCAGTTAGAATTATTACAGAAAAGCAAGATGATTGTTATAGAATTCTTGGATGATTACATGAATTATTTACGCCATTATCGGGGAGATTTAAAGATTATATTGCAACTCCAAAAAATAACTTGTATCAATCATTGCACTCAACATTAGCAAGTAAGGATGGAGTTATTTTTGAAGCACAAATAAGAACCTTTGAAATGGATGATATTGCAGAAAATGGTGCTGCTGCCCATTGAAAATATAAAGAGGGTGAGAAAAATATTGATATTGCTGAAAAGCAAAAAGAAATTGATTTAAAAGTTGATATGTTTACAAGATTAATGGATTTAGAAAAATTAGCATCAGAAGCTGCAGAGTTAGATTACGAAGAAGAATCACAAAAAATTGACTTAAGTGGTGAAGTTGTTGAAGAAGCTTTTAAATCTGATTACTTAGCACCAATGATATATATTCTAACTCCTGATGGTAATGTTGTTAACTTACCATTTGGATCAACTGTTTTAGATTTTGCATATAAAATTCACACTGAAGTTGGAAATAAAACTATTGGAGCTAAAATTAATGGGGTATTTTCTCCATATAACTCAACTTTAAATTCAGGAGAAATGGTTGAAATTCAAACCTCAAAAGATACAAATCCTCATGAAAAATGATTGCGTTTTGTTAGAACTTCAACTGCTCGAAGAGCAATTGAAGATTATTTAAATGCTGAAAAAATAAAAGAAGAAGCTAAAGAACAAATTACCAATCAAAAAATTATTAGAAATGTTAAACGTGAAGTTGATCGTTATATTATTGCACATAATTTAAAATGACAAGTAAAATCAATTGAAGAAATTCAAAAAAAATTAAATGTCTTAGATTATAAAAATATTGATGATTTTTTATTATCTGTAGGAAACGGTGATTTTTCAATTCCTGAAGCAGTTGAAATTGTTTATGTTTCAAAACAAGAATTAAAAGACATTGAAGTAATTAATGATATGAAAACTAGAAAATATAAATCAGCTAAGGGAAGAGATGACTTAAGAATTAATGGAATTGAAAAAGTTAATTGTACTCTTGCACAATGTTGTTATCCAGTTCCAATTGAACCAGTTACTAGTTTTATGTCAAAAACAAAAGGAATTCAAGTTCACAGAAGTGATTGTTTAAATATTACCAATATTAAAAGAGTAAAGAACTTATTAGAAACAGAATGAATTGAAGCAAAAACAGTAGATAGACATTATAATGCAAAAATAAGAATGACAACTTATGATAGACCAGGAATCTTATTAGATATTATTAATGTCTTTAATGCTCAAAGAGTAAATTTAAATGAAGTTAAAGTAATTTCTCAAGAAGAAGATTATTCAGGAAAAGGAAGTATGATTATTAGTGTAAATAGCGCTGAACAACTTATTGTTATCTTAAAATCTCTTTCAGAAATTCCTGGTGTTATTTCAGTAACAAGAGCAACTTCTTCTGAAAATCCAATGGCTTAATTATATTTTTTGATACTAAATATAAAATTAAAATACTTTTATATCATAATTAAAAAAATTTTTAGAATTAAAATTTCTTAATATAAGTTTCCTTGTATATATTAAAAAAAATATACAAGGATTTTTTTTTTTTTTTTTTTTTAACCTTAAATAATAATTGGTGTATTGTCTATATTTAATTTTAAAATATGAATTTATATTTATTTATAAATATAAATTTTGTTTTATTGATCTTTAACTATATTTTATAAAAATTTTTTTCTTTTAAAAAATCTTTTTATAATTCTTTATATTTTTTTATTTTCCTTTTAAGATAAATATATGATTATTGAAATAATCAAAGGAGATAGTTATGAGAAAACTTTTAAATTTATTAGGGGCAGTTGGACTAGTTGCAACAACTAGTGCAACTGTAATAGCTTGTGGACAAGATCTTGAAAAACCTGAAGTTACTATTGAAAAGGTTATAGAAGATTTTAAAGAGGATGTAAATCAAATAGTTCAAGAACATATTGCTGAAATAAGTAAAAATTTTTTTCTTGTAGATCAAGAAAATTCATTGTCTTTTTTTAATAAAGAAAAATTTTCAAGTTATATGGGATCAAATTCTGAAAAAAATGCTGATGACTCTATAAGAGAAAGCATTATTAAAGATTTTAATAATATAATTGAGTTAAATTTATTGAAATATAAAATTGAACTTTTGCAAAAAAAAGAGAAATATTCAACAATATTAGATAACATAAACGTTTTTAATGGAGTGACTTTAAGTTCAAATGAAAAAATAAATTTAGCAACTAAAATTTCAACGGTCACTCAGGATAAAATATGATTTGGAACAACCAAATTTAGTTATTCAGTTTCAGTTAATTTTAAAAATAAAAAAGGAGTAATTGAGGAGTATAAAATATCAGATATTGATGCTTTAATTTCTTTAACTGATAATCAACAGATAGGTGGAGAAATTCAAAAAATGTATTCTAGTATATCAGAAAATTTTATTAAAAATGAAATAAGTAAGATTTATACGGAAAATCTAATTTTGAAGAATAAAACATATTTAGAAAATGTTGATGAAGAGATACTAGATTACTTAAATAGTAATAATTATATATTGAATTTTATTAATTTTGTCAAATCAGATTTTGGTGTTGAATTAAAAATGTCTAGTAATGTTGCTATTAAAGAGTTAGTAACAACTGCTTCTTATAGAAGCAGTACAGTTAAGTTTGATGATCAGTCAGAATTAGACTTTCAAAAAAGTTTTAAAGATTTTTTATTTGAGGATGGAAAAAAAATTGAGCAATTTATTTCTTCTACTCAGGAAAATTTTGAAAAAGAAATGAATAGTAAAATTGAGGAAAATTTAAATAAAATTAATAAAAATTTATGAAATGATCCAAGCTTAGAAAAATCAATTAATTCAGTATTTAAAATGAGAATGGTTAAAGTAAAAAGTATGACTTATAAAATTGAAGAAAATAATTATATTGATATACCTGATATATATTTAAATTTATGACAGGTTAAGGATAAAAAAGTATCTCGAAGAGAAGAAATAAATCAAGATATAATAAAAAATATTAAATCAGCTAGAGAATCATTTATAAAAACATATGGAATTGAGGATAAAAAAATTCCTAATCTTGACACGTACTTTTTTAATTATAAAGGTGATTCAAAAATTATTAATAAATGAATTAATGAGTTAAATATTGTAAATAAAGCTGAAATAAGTGAATATGTAAATTTAACTCATAAAGAATTAATTAATGATAGAAATAAATTTTTAAAAGAATCTAAGCAAGATAATTTTCAATTTGATATATGAACACATCTGGATGGTGGTTTGCTGTATAAACCATTAATAAAAATTAATAATAAAAAAATGGATTTAGGTACACATAATTCTAGCATTTCATCATTTTACTATAATGTAATATTTGAACTTGATTACTTTAAGATTAGTTTGGAAACATTCAAAACTACAAATAATATTACATTGTTTGTTGAAGCATAAGAAATTAGTTTATTAATTTAAAATAATAAAGGTCTGTATTTGCAATTAAAATATTCAAAAAAATTATAAAAAAAATAAATTGCAAAGAGAGTTTAAAGTGTCTTTAAACAAAGCTTTTATCTTAATCAAAAAAGGAATAGTATCAACTATTCTTTTTTTTTTTTTTTTACTTAATTGCTTAAAATGTGACTATTGAACAAATCCAAATTAATTATTGATACAAAAGATGAAGGATAAATAGAAAAGTTTTTACTTGCTTTTTTTAGATAAGTAATTACTTTTCAATGTCTAATTTAACTTGATTATATTTATTTATAAAATTAAAAAATCATAATTAAAGTAAAAGATAATTTAATTATGATTAAAAATAATGCTCCAATAATTAAACCAAAATATAAAGTTTCAGAATATTGTGTAGGGCAGTTTGTTATTAATTTGCTGAGGAATTAATAGTTGGAAAATAACATAGACAAAAATTAATTTTATATCAAAATGAAAATGGAATCAAAAATATTTTAATTGCAAAAAATTTATCATAAATTTTAAAAATATTAGTAATTTTGATACTTCATGAATAATTAATAAAAATCAGGTCTATGAAATGGATTCCAATGGAGCTGGTAAATCTATATTTATCAACGAGTTTTTAGGATTTAAACTTGATTTACACCAAATTACAATTGACGGCAAAGATACTTTTACAAAAGTAAAAGAAATAATTTATATTGCAAGTTAATTTGACTCTATGATTCTTTAACACAAAGATGGTTTATTTAAAGAGTATTGCAAATTAAAACAAGAACTAAATTATTAATTTGATCAGAGATTATTGGATTTTCTGAATTAGGTCCAAGTATGAAAATAAAAAAATATCTAATTGTATAAAACAAAAGGTTACTATAATTGTTGCAGAAATCCATAAATCAAAATTTTTTAGTTTTAGATGAACCAACAAGGGGATTAAATGTAACCATTTTAATTCAATTTTATGATCTACTTTTATAAGATTATTTGAAAAACAAGTAACATTAATGCTACTTTGTCTAATAAATGCTTCAGTTAAAACATGATAATTTTGGCTGTGCTCTATGATATTTCATTTTGATCATCAAGCTTAAATGTGTAACTAGGTTTAGATATAAATAAAATTTTATTAAAGAAAATAATATTATGTCAAATATTTTTCTCATTAATCCAACCTTATGTTAGAACACAAATAATACTTGCAAAATATATTTTTTTAGTTTTAATTATGACTTGCTTATATTTGCCTGATTTCAATATATTGTTAATAATTGGTGCTTTTCCATGATGAAAATCTGAATTTTAGTAATGTTAACAACAGAAAATAAATCTTTAAAAGAATAACTAACTATGTAGGATTGCAAGTTCTTATCACAGAGATTTTTTCATATGATTATAATAGTAAATTAGTTATATCTAGTATAAGTGAGATAATTGTAGCTAATATTAAAGCAAACTTTTATATTGAAGCAATTCAATTAAAAGTAGTTAATATAGCGATTTATTGATATTAATAACAAATATAGTTTCAAAAACCTTTAATTTGACATAAACATCAACTTATTTATTGAAAATAATATTATTTAGTATTTAGTGTATATGATGAAAAATATTTTTAAAGCAGTAATTATCATAATATCTAAAACCTTGAATATTTTAGTATTGATAGTCTTAGAAATATGGTATAATTTTATTAATAAAACGAGGTATACATGAAAAAGGAAATGATTTACTTACCAATTGAAGAATTTGTTAAAGCAAACCTGGATTTCAATATTGCTTCAAATAGAAAAGAATCTGAATTTGATTTTAATTTTACAAGATGAAAAACAATGATTTTTTCAAGTCAAAAGTTAAAATTTGTTTTAAAATATACACAATCTGTTTTGCATTGATTAAGCAAAGTTGCAGATGTTAAAAATTTTAGTGTTTCAATTGATACAACAACTGTTGATAGATTTAATTTCTCAATTTATGAATTTGATAACCATATCTTTAATTGCTCACTTTTTACTAATTTTTATTTAATTCCAGAAGGTGACTGATCAAATAAAATATTTGAAATGCATTTTTCAAAATATGACTTAAAAAATGGCAATTTAATTGTTGAAGAAGAAACAAATTTTTGAAAGGGAGAAGCTGGCTTTGAAAAATTTGTAAACATGTTATATGCAATTATTAAAGAACCTTATAAGTTTGAAAAGGTGTCACCAGTTCAATGACAAGTTGATTTTAAAGATAAAAAAGTATCAAGTTCACAAATTAGAATGCAAATTTCTTCTTTAGTTGAAAAAGGTGTTAGACCAGAAGACCCATATTTAACTATAGAGCAAGCTATGAAAATAGAACAAGGTGCAAATCCCGAAGTGGTTGCACAAGAGGCAAAAGCTGAAAGCGATGCAAGAGAAGTAATAAACCCAATTTGAGATGAGGGAATTGCACAAGAAGAAAAGTACTCTGATATAAACCTAGCAATGGCAAAATCTAGAGGAATAACAATAAATAATAATAAGAAAAAGAGAAGATAATATGTTATACATATTATTTTTTATTTTAAATTTTTGGTTGTTTTTGGTTGTTTTTTATCTTTTTTGGAATATTATATTATTGAGGTGAAAGAATGATTAGAGAAGAAAGACTAAAGTTAATTTTAGATTTTGTCAATGAGCAAGATTATTGTTCAAATGAAAAAATATCAAAACATTTAAATATTCCTTTCACCACTCTAAGACGAGATCTAACAGATCTTCACAATGAATCTAAATTAAAAAGAGTTCATGGAGGAGCAAAGACCATTAGAGAAAAATCAATATTAGAAGCATTTTTAGATGAAAAATTACTTACTAATATTGATGCTAAAAAAAATATAGCAAATAAAGCATTAGCTTGTATTAAACCATTTGAGACTATCTTTTTAGATGCAGGCTCAACAACTTTTTTTCTAGCAGAGATAATAAAACCAGAATTAAATAATAAAATTTATACAAATTCTATTATTAATGCTCAGATTTTAGCAAAAAATGGTATTAAAGATATTAATTTATTACCAGGAAAATTAAAAATATCTACAAGAGCAATATGTGGTGTTGAAACAATATCGGCATTATCAAAATATAATTTTGATTTAGCTTTTATAGGTATTAATGCAGTAGACAATGAATTTAATTTTTTTACAACAGATGAAGACGAGGCAGAAGTTAAAAGAATAGCTATTAAAAATTCACAATTTTCATTTGGTTTAGCAGATACATCAAAAAATAACTCTAAATCACTTGTGAAATTTAGTGATAAATCTCAAATAGCACTTATTAATGAAGAGGTATAAAAATGATATATACATTAACTTTAAACCCCGCAATTGACCATATTGTTTTAGCCAATAAAAAAGTAGAATTAGGTGTAACTAATTATTACACTGATGAATATAAAGTTATTGGAGGAAAAGGAATAAATGCAGGAATTATTTTAAAAAATTTGCAAGCAGATATTCAAGCAATTGGAATTATGGGTCAAGATAATAAAGATATTTTTTTAAATAAATTTAAGGAAATAAATTTAAATAACAATTTTTTTGTTAATGAAGGATCAACTAGAGTTAACTATAAAATTAAACATTTAGAATCAAAACAAGAAACAGAATTAAATGGAATGGGATTTAATACTAAAAAAAGTGTTTTGAAAGATTTGGTGCAATATTTAACAGTTAATTTACAAAAAGAAGATATTGTTATGTTAACTGGAAGTGTAGCAATTGGTATTGATAAGGATATCTATAAACAAATTGGAAAAATTGCAAATCAGAAAAAAGCTATTTTAATTTGTGATGCTACAAATGAACTTTTAAAAAATGTTTTAAAAGAAAAACCTTTCTTAATTAAACCTAATCTTGAAGAAATTTGTTCAACATTAGGAATTGAATTTAATGAAAATATAAGTTTTGAAGAAACAAAAGAATTAATTAAGAAATTAAGAAAATTAGGAGCTCAAAATGTATTACTAAGTATGGGCTCACAAGGAAGTTTATATTTTGATTCAAATAACGATATTTACAAAGTGGGAATTGCAAAAGGAAAACTTGTAAATTCAGTTGGTGCAGGAGATAGCATGTTAGCTGGATTTGTTTATGGAAAATATAAAAATCTAAGTATTGAAAATACGCTTCAATACGCAGCAGCTAGTGGAGCTGCAACTGCTTTTAACGAATGACTTGCTTCAAAAGAAGAAATAGAAAAATTAGTTTCAAAAATTGATGTTAAAAAAATATAATAGGAGGTTCACATGGAATTAAAAGATTTATTTAGTAAACAAATAAGTTTCTTTAATGCTGATTTAAAATCAAAAGATGAAGTTATTGAATTTCTTTCTAATAATTTAGAAAAAGAAAAATATATTAAATCTACTGATGATTTTAAAGCAGCTGTTTACAAAAGAGAATCTGAAGGATCAACTGGGGTTGGTGATGGAATTGGTATTCCTCACGTTTTAAATCCTACAGTTCAAAAATCAGCAATTGCTTTTGTAAAACTAAAAAATAAAGTTGATTGACAATCACTTGACGATCAACCAGTTGATTTAGTATTTATGATTATGACAAATGGAAAAGATGGCAATGAGCATTTAACTGCTCTTGCAGATTTATCTGGTTTCTTAATGAAAGCAGAAGTTCAAAAAAAACTTAGAAGTGCTAAGTCAATTAAAGATGTACAAAATGCTTTAACAAAAGAAGAACAAAAAGTTGAAAAAGTTGAAAAATCAGGTAGCTATGATGTAATAGGTATTACAGCATGTCCAACAGGAATTGCTCATACTTATATGGCACAAGAAAAACTTGAAGAGTATGCAAAACAAAAAGGTTTAACAGTTAAAATTGAAACTCAAGGACGTAGAGGAATTGAGAATAAGTTAACACAAGAAGATATAGATAATGCTAAAGTTATTATTTTAGCTCATGATAAAGCTCTTGAAGGACTTTCAAGATTAAATGGAAAAAAAGTAATTGATACAAATACAAAAGAAGCAATTTTTAAAGGTGATCAATTAATTGAAAAATATAAAAAGGGTGAAGGTTTAACTGAAGTTAAGGCTTCGTCTGATTCATCAGAAGTAAGTGAATTTACAATGAGAAAATTCCTTGATATTAAAGGTAATTTACTTGGAGGAATTTCAAGAATGTTACCATTTGTTGTTGCAGGGGGAATTATATTAGGAATTGCTTTCCTGATAGATTTTGCAGCAGGGAATGGAAATGCTGGTGGAGAATTTGGAACAATTAATCCAGCAGCTGGTTGATTTGCAGCTATTGGAAAAATATCAATGTCTATGATGGTACCAATATTAGGAGCATTTATTGCATTCTCAATTGTTGGATCGCAAGGATTAATGCCAGGAATGGTAGCAGGATTATTTTCTTCAAATATTTTAGGATTTGGTTACGCTTATGATGGAGATGGTAATCCAATTATGAATGGATGAAGTGGGCTTTGAGCAAGATTAATTCCAAAGAATTTACAAGGATCAGAGTCAGGTTTTATTGGAGCAATTATTGGTGGTTATCTTGCAGCTTTATTAGTTGTTGGGTGATCAAAAGCTATGCTAAAATTCCCTAAAGGATTACAAGGGGCTAGAGATATTGTCTTTATTCCAGTGTTATCATTATTATCAATATCATTAACAATGTTTGTTATTAATATTCCTTTAGGATTTATAATGGGTGGTATAAGTCTTGGTATATCAGAATTAGCTCAATTAAACTTATTATGATTAGTATCAATCTTAATTGGATTTATGATGTGTGTTGATATGGGGGGACCAATTAATAAAATTGCTTATTCATTAGGTAATTTAGCAGTTGGTGGTAAATTAGTTACAGATATTAATGCTGCTGGAAATGCATTTAATGACCAAACAATCATTATGGCATCAGCAATGTTAGCAGGAATGTTACCTCCATTAATGGTAGCAATGTCAACAATTATTTTCCCAAGAGCTTGAACAGCAAAAGATAGAGATGCTGCAAAAGCTAACTGATTAATGGGAGCATGTTTCGTTTCAGAAGGTGCAATACCATTTATGGTTAAAGATCCAAAAAGAGTTGCAGTAAGTGCAATGGCTGGTGGAGCATTAATTGGTGGATTAGTTGGAGCATTAAAAATTAAATTACTTGCATCACATGGTGGGGTATTTGTATTCCCACTACTAAGTTCAAGTTATTTAGAAAATGGTTCAATGAATGGTGGTTCAATTGCGTTAGGAGCTGGATCAGCTGTTCTAATTGTATTAGGAGCAAGTTTTATATCTGCTATGATTTTAGGATTATGAAGAACTGCAGATATTAAAAATGGTAAATTAACTCTTGATGCAACTAATGGAGTGAAAGAGTCTATTTTAGAAAAAATTGAAAGTGTAAAAAATAATACAAAAATTAATAATAAAGAAGAAAAATTAACACTTTTAAATAAAAAATTAGATAATTATAGTGCTTTTGAAACAGAATTAGCAACTAAACAAAAAGCTTATCAAGCAATTCTTGAAGAGAAACATAAACAACGAGAAGCAAGAAAAGCAAATAAATAATTAATAAAATAAAAACCCTAATTAATTAGGGTTTTTATTTTTCTCCTTTTAAAAAAAGTGTAAAATATAAAGGTTAGAGGTGAAAATATGATTCAAAAACCTAGAGGCACAGAAGACTTAATTGATTTAAAAGTAAGAGAATATTTTGCTTTGGAGATGATTATTAGAAATGTTGTTGATTCATTTAATTATAATGAAATAAAAACACCAATTTTTGAGAGTTTAGAGTTATTTAAAAAGGGTGTTGGTGAAGAAACTGACATTGTTTCCAAAGAAATGTTTACATTTGCAGATAGAAAAAATAGAGAATTAACTCTAAGACCAGAAGGAACAGCACCAACTGTTAGAGCTATTTTGGAAAATAAAATGTATATAAACGAAAACTTACCTTTAAAATTGTTCTATTTTGGTTCAATGTTTAGATATGAAAGACCTCAAGCTGGAAGAAATCGTCAATTCAATCAATTTGGTATTGAAGTTTTTGGTCCAAAAACACCAGAAATTGATAGTGAAATTATTTGTTTATCTTCAACAATTCTCAATACAATTGGAATTGAAGAATATACAATTCACTTAAACTACTTAGTAAATGGTGAACAAAGAAAACAATATATTAGTGATTTGAAAAAATATTTAAAACCTAAATCACTTTGTGATGATTGTAAAAAAAGAATTCAAGTTAATCCTTTAAGAGTTTTAGATTGTAAAATAGATGCTAATAAATTTGATGATGTAATTGATATGAAAGATTATTTAAATCAAAGTGATAAAGATTACTTTCAAACTTTGATTGACAATTTAAATAATATTGGAATAAAACCAATTATTGATAAAAAACTAGTAAGAGGATTAGATTACTACACAGGTTTTGTTTATGAAGTAAAAGATAAAAAAGGTTCAACATTACTTGGTGGGGGAAGATATGATGAGCTTGTAAAGCAATTGGGAAATGTAGATTTACCTGCATCTGGTTTTGCAATTGGTATGGAAAGATTATTAATTGCCTTAGAAGAAGAAAAAATTTATATTTCTGTGCCTAATAGTTTAGATGCATATATTATTGCTTTAAGCGAAAAAGCTAAGCAATTTTCAAATATACTATTGTTAATGTTAAGAAAAGCAGGTTTAAAAGTTGATTTTGATTTTATGAATAGAAGTATGAAATCTGCTTTTAAGCAATCAGAAAAACTAAATTCTAAAAATATTATAATTATTGGAGATAACGAACTAAAAGAAAATAATGTTATAATAAAAAATCAATTAACAAAAACAGAAAAGAAAGTTGCATTTGATAAAATAGTTGATGCACTTGTTGGAGAATAAAAAAATGAAACGTACGCACACATGTGGAGAACTTACAATAAAAAACATTAATCAAAAAGTAATTCTACAAGGCTGAGTTAAGAAAGTAAGAAAATTGGGAGCAATGAATTTTATTGATCTTAGAGATAGATATGGAGTAACTCAGCTTGTTATTGATGAATCAAAAAACTTGGAAAATATTAAATCTGAATATGTTTTAGAAGTTGAAGGAATGGTTATTGAAAGAAAGTCAAAAAATTTAGAAATTAAAACTGGTGAAATTGAAATTAAAGTTGAAAAATTAACTGTAATTAATAAGTCTGAATTAACTCCTTTTGAAATCAAAGATAATATTGAATCTCAAGAAGATACAAGATTAACTTATCGTTACTTGGATTTAAGAAGAGAAGTAATGCAAAAAAATTTACTTACAAGAAGTAAAATGAATCAAACTATTAGAAATTATTTTTTAAAAAATAATTTTATTGAAATTGAAACACCAATTTTTGGAAAATCAACACCAGAAGGAGCAAGAGACTTTTTAGTACCTTCAAGATTAAACGAGGGTAAATTTTATGCCTTACCACAATCTCCACAACTTTATAAACAATTATTTATGATTTCAGGGCTAGATAGATATTTTCAAATTGTAAAGTGTTTCAGAGATGAAGATTTAAGAATAGATCGTCAACCTGAATTCACACAACTTGATATGGAAATGTCTTTTGCAAATGATCAAGATGTTATGAAATCAATTGAACAATTAATTAAAAAAATAATTTTTGATATTAAAGGTATTAAAATAAAAAAACCAATTAGAAAAATAACTTGAAAAGAATCTATGGATAAATATGGAAATGATAAACCCGATTTAAGATTCGGTTTTGAAATTGAAACTTTAAATTATTTATTTAAAGATACTGAAATCCCATTATTTTCTAATATTGAAAATAAAAGCATTAGAGCAATTTGTATTAATTCAATGTTAACTAAAAAAGATCTTGAAGAATTAACAGAAGTTGCAAAACAAAATAGTGTTAATATATTAGCATTTGCAAAATATGATTTAAATGATTGAACAGGTTCTATAGGTTCAAAATTATCAGATTTTGAAAAAAAAGAGCTAATAAAATTATTTAAAATTAAAAATGAATCAACAATCTTATTTGTAGTAGATGAATATTTTAGAGCAAGTCAAGCAATGGGAGCAGTTAGAAATAAAGTTGCCAAAATTTTAAATTTATTAGATCAAGATATTATGGAATTAGCTTGAATAATTGACTTTCCATTATTTGAGTTTTCAGAAGAAGAAAATCGATTTGTTGCTGCGCATCACCCATTTACAATGCCAGCTGATAAAAGTTTAGAAGATTTTGATACTAATAAGGAAAATGCCTTAGCAAAAGCATATGATATAGTTTTAAATGGTTTTGAAATTGGTGGAGGAAGTCAAAGAATAACAGACCCAAAAATTCAACAAAGAATGTTTGATGCTATTGGCCTTAAAAAAGAAGAAATCGATACTAATTTTGGTTGGTTCCTTAATGCATATAAGTATGGCGCTCCATATCATGCTGGATGTGCTTTAGGATTGGATAGAATTTGTATGCTACTAACTAGCTCTGAAAATATTAGAGAAGTAATTGCATTTCCAAAAAATTCATCAGGAATAGATAATATGACAAATGCTCCAGATAAAGTTTCAACTTTACAATTAGATCAACTCCATATAAAGTTAAAATAATCCCTAAAGGATTATTTTTTTAATAAATTAATTTTATAACATATAAGTTATAATTCTACTATATAAAAAATAAGGAGAAAATTATGATGTCACTTAAATTTCAATTAATATATAAATATTTTTTTGGTCTTTTATCTTTCTTTACAATTTTTTCATATTATATATGAAATATAGTAACAGCAGGAGAAGTTAATGGTGTTTATAAAGGTAATTATGAATTATATACAATAGAATATTTTACAACTTTTACATTACTTTCAAATGTTCTAGTTCAATTTTGATTTATATATGCAGCAATTAATTATAAACAAGAGGGTAAAACAAAAATTTTAAGTCATACAACAGCAAATTCATTTGCAACAATTATAACTGTTACATTAATTGTTTATAATGGAATTTTAATTCCAGTTGATGGTTTTCCTTCACATCCATTTAGTATATTTGTAACACTAATTGATCATGCTCTTGTTCCATTAGCTTTTATCCTATATGTAAATTTATTTATGAGTAATAAAGAAAAAATTAGTCTTCAAAATTTCTTTATTAATAAATTTTGAATTCAATTTGTTATGGTTTTATCTTACTGTATATTTGCAATGATTAGAGGGGAATTAAGATTTAATTCAGGAGATTATTATTTTAATGAAAGTGAAAATGTTAACTTGTTATATCCATATTTCTTTTTAGATGTTCATCATGTTGGACCTGGGGGAATTCCTGGAATTGGATGATTCTTTATTGCTTTTTTTGGAATAATAGGATTACTTGTTGGATTTAGTTTTTTATATAACTTTATTAATAACAAAGTAATTGAAAAAGAATATTATAAAAAAATAAATACTATTACTTAAAACTACTTAAAAGTAGTTTTATTTTTAATAAATGATTTGTTGTTAATTTATAAAATATTTATTAATATGATAAAATAGAAAAATGATTATGAAAAGAGAATAGTTTAAATGCTTAAAAGAAAATATAGAAATATTAAAGGGTATTATACTTATAATTTAATTACTGGAATTGTTGCTTTTTTGTTTTCATTTTTAACTTTATTTTCTAAATATATTATTAGTTTAAATTTTAAAGATGAAAATAAAACTGAAGTTATTGTATATAATAGTTTTGGTAAATACTTAATGGGAGCTTATCACACTGAATCAATTGATATTATTTTTAATACAAATATAGCTTTATTAAAAATAATGTCCATTTCTTTAACAAGTATTTTTATTATATTTACAGCAATCTTTTTTATAAATAAATCAATCAAAAAACCTTTTTTTACATTGAAAAAATTGAATAATATATATGTATTTTTAACTATTATAAATTTAATTAGTATTATAATTATTAAATCAATTATGATATCACAATTTATTTCCATAAATAAAACTTTAAATAATCATATTCTAATCACAAATATACCTGATTATCTTTCAGCAAATATGGATTTAACGATGTTCATAACTATGAGTGTTGTATCAATAATTATTACTTTATCTGCTTGTTTATTTAATATTAGTGTTTTAAAAATTTTGAATGGTTCATTTAAAAAAGAAAATGATAAAAATAAAATTAATTAATTAATTTTATTACTTAAAAGTGTAATTCATGAGAACTTAATTTAAATATATTAATATTAGATGATTATTGGTATATAATAATAAGAGTGTTAAATTACACATCTTTTGATAGCGTATTATTATTGCCTTTAAAAGAACTAAATAGAAAGGCAATGAACTTATGGGATTTGATAACAAAGATAACTTTAGAAGATCAAGAAGCGATGGACCTCAAAAACAAGAGGGAGATCGTGATCGTGGCGGAGATCGTGATCGTGGTGGAGACCGTGATCGTGGTGGAGACCGTGGCGGAAGATCAGGTGGATTTGGTGGTCGTGGCGGTGGACGATCAGGTGGATTTGGTGGTCGTGGTGGAGACCGTGGCGGAAGACCTAATGGTGGATTTGGTGGCCAAGCTGGAAATTCAGGAAGAATTGAAAACTTTGAAAAACCTCTTTTAGAATTATTAAAAGAAATTAATGAAAAGTTAGACCTTCTATTAAAAAAATAATTTACTTAAAACTTTCAATTAGAAAGTTTTTTTTATTCTCATTTTTTATTTTTAGTTTAAAAAGAATAGATATCAATTTTATAAAAATAATTTTACATTACAACTGATAGCAGTACTTATATAAACTTATAAATTTTATTTCAGTAAAAATTTTTTTATTCAAAACAAAAAATTAATTTTATATACAAATTTAAAATTAATTTCTATATCTCTATTGGAAAGAGTATTAGATTTTTCCATGCTAGGATTTATTTGAGTTAAGATTTTATTTAACTTATTAAATAGTAGAAATATTTCATATTTCTTATAAAAATTTATTTACAGCAGCTTGCCTTATTAAAATTTTAAATATTAATTTTAGGTAGGTTGGGTGGGTTTGAGAATGAAAGGTTACATATATGATAAAATTATTAAGTCTTATAGGAGCACTAGGAATTTCTTCTTCTACTGTTGCACCAGCTATTATTATTCAACAAAATAGCAATAATATTATTTCAACAGATATTGAACAAGGTTCAATGAGAATTGATGTAAAAAATGAAAAGCATTTTGACAAAGATGGAAAAATAATACTTGGTACAAGAGATTATAAAGAAGTATTGATAGAAGCAATTGATAAACAAAGAGCTTTTAATAAAGAGAATAATGTTTCAAATTTTGATATTACAGATAGTATAACAAGATTTCCAGGAACTGCTGAAAATGGAAAAATAAGAGTTGGGCGATCATTGAAAGAATTAGTTAATGCTAAGGAATATGAAGTTCTAAGCATGGAGGTTACTATTGCTAAATCAGATAACTCTGGAAATTATAAATATGGAATTAATTTTGAAGGTTTAGCTGATGGGCGATTAGTTACTGGGGACCTATATGGTTATCAGTGAGACCAAGGTTTTGCTGATTTTCAAATTAAACCAGGTTACGTTATTACTCTAATAACAGAATATAAAGTAAGTGAAAGAATTGATCATACAGATAAAATGTTTAATTCAAATATTTACTTACCAGATTTAGGGATAAAATTTACAGCCTTACAAATAATTGAAATGTTTAATTATGAAAAAGGGGATTTAAATAAACAAGCAATTACTTATATAAATTCAACAAAAAATACAAAAATTGATAGTATTAATTCATTAAAACTTTATAAAGCAATTAAAAAAGATAATTCATTTGAAAAAGGAGAAGCAATTTTAAATAATACAATTATTGATGAAGAGTATTTCTTTGTTTCTTTTGAATCAAAAGATGCTATTGGAACATTTAATATGTTAGTTCATAAATAAAAATGCTTTAGAAAAGGATTTATATATAAATCCTTTTTTATTTTTTTGTAGATATATTTTAAAGAAATGTTAGAAGGAAAGTTGTTATTAGTAAAGTTATCAAACGAGACAATAATATATAAAATTAAATGTTTTTTATGAAACTTTTAAATGTTAATTATGATAGTATCTTATTATAAAGGGGTAAAATATGAAAAAATTATTATCTTTAATGTCTTCAATTACATTAATTTCATCGTGTTCAACTACAGTAGTTTCATGTAATTTTTCAAATGAGAAAAATGATCTAAATATAGTTATTACTCAATATAATTTAAGTGAAATTGAAGATAATAAAGAGTTAACAATCATAAATAAACTAAAAGAATTAAATTCAAATTTAGATATTAATTCAATTAAAATTGAAAATATTTGAAGTAAAGGAGCAAAAGTTACTCCAAGTGGTAATGGAGTTTATACAGGAAGTAAAGAAATAAGATTTAGATTAAAAGGCGCACCAATCGAATCAGTTGATAAAGTTCTAGTTGGTTATTACTATGAATGGGGAGGCCCAGCTCAAGTAAAACCAAATTTTGATGAAATTGCCAATACTAATTACAATGTAATTGATATATCGTTTTTATATTCACCAACAGCTTATACTATGCCTGTTTTTGAACCTTGAAATCCAACTGATATGAAACAAGGAATTAAATTCTTGCAATCTAAAGGCAAAAAGGTGCTTATTTCAATGGGTGGAGCTACTGGAAGTGAAATGCGATTTAGAAGCAATCAAAAAAATGAATTAAAACAAACAATTCTAAACGTAGTAAATGAATATGGTTTTGATGGTCTTGATATTGACTGAGAGGGAAGTTGTCTTGCTGATAGAGAAAGTCAACAAGTTACAATTGATGCTTTAAAAGAAATTAAAGATGAAAATCCAGAATTTATAATAACAATGGCTCCAGAAATGCCTTATTTGAAAAATAATACAGAAGCTTCTGGCGGTAGTTATATTCCATTTCTTAAACAATTAGACAAATATTACAATTGAATTAATCCACAATTTTATAATGGATGAGCATTTGGACCATTTGTGGATGCAGAAGAAAAAGAAAGACTAAATTTGTCTACTAGTTATATCTCAAATGATGAAGTGTCACTTAGAGCTGAATTCTACTATTTAATGACAAAGTATTTAACAACAAAATATAGTCCACAAAACGATTTTTATTTAATTGATCCTGATAGATTTGTTTTAGGAGCTTCTACTAATGAGCCAGCTGGTAGAGGAGCTGCAACTGAAGATGCTATAAAAAGATCATATAAACTTCTTTCAGAAGATGGCATTTATACAAAGGGTCTTATGACTTGAGCCATAAATTATGATGCTTATGAAGGTATGATTGAAAGTAATGGTCAACAAGTTTATTTTAGAAAATGAAGTTTTGAGTCTTGATTTAATGAAACTCATTATCAAGAAGCATAGTAAGATAATTAGTAAAAAAATCAAAAAATTAATCAAAATAATAGTTTTAAATGTTATTAAGATTTTATGATAATATAATTATAAATTAAGGGGTAAAATATGAAAAAAATATTAAGTTTATTGTCTTCAATGTCATTAGTTGCAGTTGGCTCAAGTTCAGTTGTAGCATGTGGTGGTATTGATATGGGTGATGTTAATGATGAGAATCACTTAGTACATCACGTTTTAAGAACATCTTTAGGTATGCTTGAAAATGATAAAAAGGACACAATTAAAGAAAAAATTCAAGAATTAAATCCAACTGTAGATGCTAGTTCTTATAAAGTGGCAAGAGTAAATAAAAATAAAACTGCTCTTATTTCTGCAGTAAAAAAAGGTGCTTATAAAGGAGCAATGGAAGTTAAATTTAATTTATTAGGAGAACCTATTAAATTTGAAGATAAAGTTTTAGTTGGTTATTATAGTGACATAAATGATTGAAATCAAAAAGAAAGAATTCCCGAATTTGAAGAACTAGTTCAAACAAATTATAATGTAATTAATATTGGAGATTTTTATGCAAAAGGGGAATTTAAAATGCCTACTTTTGAACCAAAAAATTCTCTTAATATAAAAAATGGAATAGAAATATTGCATCAAAATGATAAAAAAGCAATTATTTCAATGGGTGGTCCATTATCAACAAAAATGAAATTTTCAACTGAACAAAAAGATGATTTAAAGACAGCAATTTTAGGCATAATTGATGAGTATAACTTTGATGGAATAAGTATCGATTGAGAAAATACAAGTCTTTCTAATAGAGAAAGTCAACAAGTAATGATTGATGTTTTAAAAGAAATTAAAGATGAAAGAGAACAATTTATTATTGCTTTATCAGCAACTCCTGATAATTTAAGACTTGCAACTGAAATTGGTCAAGCTCCGAGTTATATTCCATTTTTCAAAGGTCTAGAGGGTTATTATAATTGAGTTACTCCAAAAGCATATAATCAATTTGGATATGATATTACTATTGAAGATAGAGAAAAACAAATACTAAATTGAGAAGACGATGATGATACTTGTAAAGTTGAACAAAGTGGAGAACTTAAATGTAGTATTACAAATGATAATGAAAAATATAGAGCAGAGTTTTATTATTTACTAACAAAATATGCTACTGTAAAGTATAGTAAAAAAAATGACTACTTTATAATTGATCCAGATAAATTTGTTTTAGGGGTTTCTACACATGAATTTGTGGATGAAGGAAAAGGAGCAGCTTCTCAAGAAGCACTTCAAAAATCTTATGATTTACTTAAAAAAGATGGAATTTATACAAAAGGTCTTATGGCGTGAAGAATAAATAATGATGCGTTTGATGGTGAAATCAAGGAAGGTTCTAATGTAATTAATTGAAAAAAATGAAGTTTTTCAGATTGATATAAGGAAATTTATTGAGAACAAAAAAAATAGTATAAGTTTATTTAATTTCAAATTTTCTAAAAATAATTCTCTTTACCAGTAGTTTAACTACTGGTTTTTGTGAGAAAGTAAATCAAAAATATTAAAATTATAAAATCTTGAATAAAAGAGTATGTTTATAAATTAGGGGTAAAATATGAAAAAAATATTAAGTCTACTGTCATCCTTTTCAATAGTGCTTGCAGCACCAATTGCTGTTGTTTCTTGCGGTTTTAATATGGGAGATGTAACTCTTAAAAATCACTTAGTGCATCATGTATCAAAAACAAATTTAGGTTTTATTGAGAGCGAAGATGAAGAAATAATTAAATTAAAAATAAAGGAATTGAATTCTGATTTAAAGATGGAATCAATTGCTATTACAAATATTAAGAATAGAATAGCAGTTATTTCTGGAACAGAAGATGGAATTTATAGTGGGCAATTACAAATAAAATTTAATTTAAAAGGTGATCAAGTTAGATTAGAAGATAGAGTTCTTGTAGGATACTATTTTGATTGAAATGGTGAAGGACAAACAATTCCAACTTTTGAAGAGTTGGTAAAAACAAATTATAATGTAATTAATGTCTCTTTTCTTTATTCTAAAAAAAATTTTGAAATGCCTAAATATTCGCCACAAAATCCAGAAGGAGTAAAAGCTGGAATTAAGTTATTGCAATCTAAAGGTAAAAAAGTACTTATCTCAATGGGTGGGGCACCTTCTAGTGAAATGAAATTTAGAGCTAATCAAAAAAATGAGTTAAAACAAACAATTTTAGATATTGTTGATGAATATGGTTTTGATGGACTTGATATAAATTGAGCTCAAAAAGCTTTAACTGATTCAAGAAGTCAACAAACAACTGTTGATGCTTTAAAAGAAATCAAAGATGAAAATCCGGAATTTATAATAACAATGGCTCCAGAAATGCCTTATTTAACAAATAAATCTGAAAACTCAGATAAGGGTAGTTACATAACTTTTTTAAAAGGGTTAGAAGATTATTACAATTGAGTAAATCCTCAACTGTATAATGGAAGAGGTTTTGGACCATATATAGAGTCACAAGAAAAGAAAAAGTTGAAAATAAAAGAAGATTATATAGCAAATGACAATGAAAAATATAGAGCAGAGTTTTATTATCTAATGACTAAATATCTAACAACTGTATATAGTAAACAAAATGATTATTATTTAATTGATCCAGATAAATTTGTTTTAGGAGCAGCTGCTAATGAAATAGCTGCTAGCGGAGCTGCAAGTAAAGATTCAATTAAAAGATCATATAGACTTCTTAAAAAGGATAAAATTTATACAAAAGGTCTTATGTCATGAGCAATCAATTATGATGCATTTGAGGGAACTGTTAATGTTGATGGTCAACAAATATATAATAAAAAATGAAGTTTTGAGTCTTGATATAATCAGACTTATAATAAGTAAAAATTTAAATATTATAAAACTACTTTTATCATCTCTAAAATAATTTTTTATAAATCAATGATATTATATGAAAAATGGACGGTAAAAATTATGAAAAAATTATTATATTTAATTCCTTCAGTTTTTCTAATTTCTTCAACTTCAACTTCAGTTGTTTCATGCGGTCTTTTTAGTAAAGATAAAAAAGATGAAATTAAAGAACTAGAAGATGATATTAGAATCACTAATTTGGGTGAGATTGAAAACAATCAAGAAGTAGCAATAATAAATAAATTAAAAGAACTTAATTCTCAATTAAAAATTGATTCGATTAAACTTTCTAATATTACAGAAACTAAAGCTTTAGTTTCGTCAAATGGGGATGGAGTTTATAAAGGAAATTTAGAAGTTAGTTTTTCATTAGAAAAGGATCCAATTGAATCAATTGATAAAGTTCTAGTGGGTTATTACTATGAATGGGGAGGTCCAGCTCAAGTAAAACCAAGCTTTGAAGAAATGGCTAATACTAATTACAATGTAATTGATATATCATTTTTATATTCACCAACACCTTATACTATGCCTGTTTTTGAACCTTGAAATCCAAGTGATATGAAACAAGGAATTAAATTATTGCAATCTAAAGGCAAAAAGGTGCTTATTTCAATGGGTGGAGCTACTGGAAGTGAAATGCGATTTAGAAGTAATCAAAAAAATGAATTAAAACAAACAATTCTAAACGTAGTAAATGAATATGGTTTTGATGGTCTTGATATTGACTGAGAGGGAAGTTGTCTTGCTGATAGAGAAAGTCAACAAGTTACAATTGATGCTTTAAAGGAAATTAAAGATGAAAATCCAGAATTTATAATAACAATGGCTCCAGAAATGACTTATTTAAAAAATAATACAGAGTCATCTGGTGGAAGTTATATTCCATTTCTTAAACAATTAGACAAATATTATAATTGAATTAACCCACAATTTTATAATGGATGAGCATTTGGACCATATGTTGAAGCTGAAGAAAAACAAAGATTGAATTTATCTGTGGATCTTATAACAAATGATGACGTTGCTCTTAGAGCTGAATTCTATTATTTAATGACAAAGTATTTAACAACAAAATATAGTAGATTAAATGACTTTTATTTAATTGATCCTGATAGATTTGTTTTAGGAGCTTCTACAAATGAACCAGCTGGTAGAGGAGCTGCTACTGAACAATCTATAAAAGGGTCGTATAAACTTCTTTCAGAAGATGGAATTTATACAAAAGGTCTTATGACTTGAGCCATAAATTATGATGCTTATGAAGGTATGATTGAAAGTAATGGTCAACAAATTTATTTTAAAAAATGAAGTTTTGAGTCATGATATAATGAAACTCATAATAAAGAAAAAAAATAACATCTTGACGATGTTATTTTTATTTTTAACATACATAAATGGTATTTTTATAATAATTGATGTAAGATTATTTAAGTTAAATAAAGTTATAGTAAATAAAAAATAATATTTTTTTATAACTTATAAATTTCTATTTTTAGCAATAATATAAAAAAATAAAATTAATAGAAGGTAAATTTTTGAATAAATTTTTTTGGTAAATGATGAAGAGAATAGATGCGCATAATAAATATAAATGAGATTTAATTTCTCTATATAAAAACGACAACGATTTTTTAGTAGATTTAGAATTATATATTGAAAAAAATAGAGAACTTTTAAAATACAAAAATAAATTAAATAATAAAATTGATTTTTTAAATTTTTTAAGAGAATCAATTTTGGTAGATCAAAGTATTTCTAAAATTAATCATTTTCTAAAGCATTTATACATTGAACAAAATAATTCAAGACTATTAAATCTGGAATCAATTTTTAATAATAAATTGCAAGAGTTTGATGGTAAATTTTCATGAGTTAGTGAGGAAATAAAAAATGTTGGAAAAAGAAAAATATTAAAATGATTATCAGAGGACAATCAGCTTGTTCATTATTCAGAAAGCTATAAAGATTTTTTTAAAAATATAAGATATCTTTTACCACAAAGACATAGAGAATTAATTTCAAAAGTATCAAATTCTAGTTCAATTATCTATGAAATGTATGAAGTGATGAGATTTAAAGATAATGAAGAAAAGAAACTAATTTATAATAATAAGGAATATATTATAAATCAAAAATTTATCTCAGATATTTTGACTTATTCAGATCCTGTTAATGACCAACAATTAAGAATTCAAGCAAGTTTAAAATTTAAAGAAGAACTCAAATATAAGCAACATACTTATGCAAAATTGTATGAGTCTATTGTAAAAGAAGAAATTGAATCTGCAAAACTTGTAGGTATGAAAAGCTTTAAAAATAATTTTTTTGAAAGAGATGATTTTTCAATTACAAATTTTTTAAATTTAATAAATTTTACTTCTAAAAATTCTAGAGCTTATTATAAATATTATGAAATTATTAAAAGATACTTAAATTTAGAAAAATTTTATGGTACTGATTCAAGTTTAGAACTTTTTAAATTGGAAAGAAAAAATTATAGTATTGAAGAGGCACAAGAAATAATTAAAAACTCTTTAAAACCAATGGGTGAAAAATACATTTCAAATTTAGAATATTGTTTATCAAATAATAGAGTAGATTATTATGAAGATAAAAACAAATCAACAGGAGCCTTTACTATTGGTAGTTATACTTATGATTCATTGATTTCTTTAAATTATACAAATGATATAGATTCAATTTCAACATTAACACACGAATTAGGTCATGCAGTTCATAACTTATTTGCTAAGCAAAGTCAACCAAGGCCTTTAAATAGTTTTTCAAATATGATTGCAGAAGTTGCTTCAACTTTTAATGAGCATTTATTATTTGATTATTTATTAGAAAAAGAAAAAGATGAAAAAAGAAAATTAATTCTTATTCAAAATAGAATTGAATTTATTTTTTCTAATTTCTTTTCAGCTATTGCAGATGCAGAATTTGAATATCAGTGCTATAAATTAAGTGAAAAAGGAGAAGTTCTTACTTTAGGAAAAATATCTGAGATATTAAGAAAGGCAAATAAAAAAGTATTGGGTAATTCTGTTTTTGATAAGTATGATAATGAAGTTGGTAAATATAGTTGAATTGCAATATCTCATATTTTTGAGCAACCTTTTTATATTTATAAATATGCTGTATCCATTGCTGTTTCGTTCAAACTTTATTCTGATTTCAAAAGGACAGGAGATGAAACTCAAATAATTAATTTTCTAAAAGATGGGGGAAGTTTGAAAGTTACAGAGTTATTTAAAAAGTATAATTTTGATTGTAAAAACCAAGAGTCCTACAAAGATTTAATATTAGAAGTTGAAAAGTTAGTTGATACTTTTGAATCAATTTTAAATAAAAAATAATCTATTGATTAAACAATTAAAATAAAATTTAAAGTTGTTCTTTTTGCAAGTTTATTTTTAATATACATTTCTTAAAAATCTTGTGTAAAAATATAAGATTGAATTTGAAAAGACAATTAATTCTATTGATAAAATATTTATTTTAATAAGTTTATCCTCGCTAATTTTACTTTTCTTTTTTAACATTTTTGAGTAACTCATTATTTCTCTTGCAATTAGATCAACTTTTGTTATGGTATTTTTACTTGAAAAGATTCTTTCAGATATTAAATCTATATATTCATCTTTTTTTAATATGTTAATTACTTGCTTTTTGTATACTTCAAAGTATGAAATTAAACAGTTATTAACAAGTTCAATTGCATATAGAGATTTACTAGCAATGTCTTTTTTTTGAATATCATCAAAAAATACACAAATTAATTCTATAGATTTAACTCAACCTAAAATAAAGACATAATCTACAATTAGTTTATGGAATTTAGAAAGCAATCTTGAATTATTATTAATCAATTTAAATTTTTGATTATAGAAGTTAGAATAATTATCAATTTGCTGAAACAAAATATCATATTTTTCAAAATCATTTGTATATTCAATATTAAAATCTTTTGGATTTTTATTGAATTTTATTATTCATTTCAATAGCTTCTTAATATTTTTTTTAACATCTTTTTCCCAATAAGGACTTAAATTCTTTAAATTTTCCTTATCTTTTGATGTTATTTTATAGGGTTTAAAAGTATTTATCATTTTATCAAACTTTCTATAAGTTGTTATTTTTATTATATATTAATAGTATAAAGAGAAGAGAGAATAATTTATGTTAGGTAAATATGATTTTAATCAAGAAAATGCTGAAAAAATATTTAAATTTTATAATCCCGTCTTGCAGATAGTATTAACATTATTAAATGAACAGAAGAGTCAATTAAAACAAGATAATATTATAAGCAATGACTTTGACAAATTATTCAATTATTTTAAGAATATCAAATATCTTGATCAGTTTAAGGAATTTAAAGATATGTTTGATTTTTTTTATTATGATTTTTTAAATAAATTAATTCTCTTAAATAAGGATGAAATTGTAGATCGTCATAGATATTGACCTAACTTAGTTTCAATTAAACAAGTTTCACAGCTATTAGATCACTGAATAGGGAAAAGCTATGATAATATGAAAAAAGACAAAGAAGTAATAAGTTTATTTGATTGTTTCACTGAAATTAAAAACTTAATTATTAATTATTGTAATACTTTAATTAAACAAAATTTTAACAAAAAGTTTATTAAAACTCTAGATGATATAAAAAATGCAAATGATTTTAACATTATTGAAAATTTATCAGAAAGAATAATAAATATGATTGAGTATGATTCACTAAATGATGAAAAAGTTCATAATATTTTAGAAGTTAGTTCTCAAAAATATTGAAACGAATTTAGTATTTTAATAAATATATCAATATTGTCTGTATTGGCAATACAAATTAAAGAAGAAAATGCTTTGCAGAATTAATCTGTAACCTAGCTTTCCTTTTCAAAAGTGTCTTTTTAACACTATAAAGTTATAAAAAAAAGTTTTATTTATTAGTTTTCATATATAATAAATTTAATTTAAATCTTGAATAAGTTCTAAAAATCAAATCTATCTAAATCGTTAAAAGGAATGAATATATATGAAAAGAATTATTATGCTATGAACGTTATTAATTTCATTATTTTTTTCTTTTACAGTTTCTACCTCTGAATTTGTAAAAAATAATATTACTAATAACAACTATTTAAAATCAATTAAAAAACTTAATGAAAGTGAGCAAATATCATATAAAAGTTTAATAGAATCAAAAAGTAATTATATGTATTATGGACGTTTTTTAAAGTATTATTATGCAAATAGTATCAAAATATCAGACAGTGATATTGAAATAATTAAAAATACTTTAAAACTAAATGGAATTCAAACTACTATTTATGAATCGCTATTTATTCAAAATATGTTAGCATCTACTATTATGCCAAGTATTTATGGAGCTTCAAGTGATGCTGAGTTTTTTGCAGAAAGTTTTAGTAAATGATTAAATACAGAAGATATTTTAAAAAATAAAAGCTGAGAAGTTACAAATAATTTTTATATTAATTTACTTCCAGAAATTATAAAACAAGGTGGAACTATTAATGGAACTTATGAGGATTCATTTACAATATCACAAAAATTTATTAGTCTAGTTGAAAATTCACAAAATAAAATTTTTTATGATACAACTTTAGATTCAAAGCCAACTAATAGTTTAAATTTAAAATATTCAAATAGTTCGATTATTTGAGAAAATAATCAACAAACTTTGGATTATTTTCTTTCACAACTTAGATTAGAGACTGGAAGTCTTATTTATTTAAATCAAAACCAAAAAGATGTATTGCGAAATTTAGCGTCTTCATGAATGAATGATTCTTATACACCAGCAAGTCAAACTTCAATTGAGGAATTTAATAGTTTTAATGAAAATTATTATCAATCATTTGATAATTTAGATAAAACTTTGGCAGCTGCATCAAAAGATAAAAATAATTATAGTGGAGTTTGACTATCACATATTTTTAATAATTTAGAAGAGGTATATCTTAAAAAGACGCCAAATAGTTTAGGAGTTGATTATGAAAAATGATCAACTAATGACACTGAAAAATTAAAAGAAATTACTTTAAAAACTTATAATTCACTTTATAACATTATAAAAAATGATATTTGAGTAAGTAATATATTAGTGGCATTGATATTAAGTCCTGACTTTCCTTTAAAAAATAATGATGGATCAGAAATGAATGAAGGAACAATGGGATACACAAGTACAAGTTATTATATAGATAAACAAAATAATTTTGTAAGTACGGCTTATTCTTATATCGTTATTACAGGGCCAAGTTTAACTTTTAAAGAATTTAATAGTCAATATAAACAAGGATTTTGAAGTACTCCATATAAATTCAGTGTAGTTGTTCATGAAATTGGTCATGCCTTAGATGGTTTTGGAAGTAAACTAAATATGTATAGAAATAATAATTATTCAAAAACCTTAGACTATAAAGAATTTTATAAAGGAGATGTTTTTGGAGAATATGTTGCACAAGATAATACTTGAAGTATATTAGTAATAATTCTTGCAGGTAGTACAACTGCAGCTGTTTTAATAATAACTTATGTTGTTCTAAGAAAAAAAAGTTCTAAGAAAAACATTGAAAAAGTTGAATAATTATAAAAAAAACTTACTATGTAAGTTTTTTTAGTTTAATTTCTTGAATTTATAAAGAAATATAGGAAAGATAAGAATAAATTTTTTAATTATTTATATTAAAAATACTATTAAATCTCTATTTAAAAACAAATATTTTCTCTGTTTTTAAATAAAATAGCTAATTTTGATAAATTTAATATATTAAAAGGGAAAAGAAATAAAAAAATTATTAAGTTTATTAGTGGGGAATTTCTTTAGTTGATTCTGATTATTTTTTGTCATTTCATATTTTGATTATATTGATTGCCATTCATTGTCTTAATGATAAGTTTAAAATATTTAATTTGAAAATAATTTGTCAAGAGATTTTAGGAAAAGTTGCAATTCTTTATTTTTAAGTATATAACATATAAGTAGCATGTATTTTTAATAAATTCTTATTAATTTACATTGACATTTTAAAGGGGAAAAATAATTTATGAAAAAACTGTTAACTTTATTTTCAGTAACTAGTTTATTTGTTTCAACATCAAATATGGTAATTTCATGTGAAAAAGAAAAGGTAATTAATTTTGTATTACCTGAACAGCCACAATCAGAAGAAGATATAGTTGATGCTTTAGATTATTACATTGATGAAAAAGCAAAAGTAGATGAAATAATTAATAGTGAACTTGTAGCCTGTTCTAATTGTAATGAAAATCAAAAAAATCAAATTTTATTAAACAGTGGTGAAGCTAGACAATGAAGTGTTGTTTATGAAACTTTTATTAAGGCATATAAAAGCTATAAAATGTTAATATTTGATTGTGAAGAGTTAGAATCAAAAACTTCACAAATAAAATATAAAAGAGAATCTACTAATAGTTTTGATGAATATATTAAAAAAAGTCAAGATTATAACAATTTAAGTAAAAATACAAAAAAATTTATGAAAGAAATTCAACAGTGAGCAAGAGAAGGTCTTGAAGAAATTGAATAGAGATAATCTCAATTAAAATTTTAAAATATTTTAAGTTATTTACTATTAATTATAAAATAAACTTATTAGTAGCAAAAAAGTCTATTTTATTGAATTATTAATTGAAATTTATTATAATTATATAAAGGAGAAAAACATATGAAAGATAAAAATATAGTATTATTAGTAATATTATTAATTTTAGGAATTATACCTGGAATAGTTTACTTATTATTCCATCCACAAAATAAATTGATAGCTTTAATTATATTATTAATATTGGCAATTATACCTGGTGTATTATATCTAGTATGACCAAGTGGTGGATACTCAAGTTAATATTTTATATATTAATCAAATCTAAAAAATTACTTTTACATAATAAAAGTAATTTTTTTATTTTTTGATATTATTAACTAGAAAGAGTTATATTTGAGTTGAATTTTATTTATCAATAAGAATATAATTTTTTTGCAAATAATAGGAGAAAGAAAAGAAAATGAGAAAAATATGGAGCAACAGGTTTAGTTGCTTCAACAAGTGTAGCAGTTGCATCATGCAATCCAAAGCAAAATAATGAGTTTCAAATTCAAAAATTTCCAACTAATGTAGAGGAAGCGAAAAAAATTTTGTTGGATTTTTCTAAAAAACAAGCAATTACTGAGTTAGAAATTGAACAAATGGATGATGAATGAATTGGGATATTAAATTTGCGAATAAAAATAATTATTCAGAAAATGAAGTAATTTTATTTGTATCAGTTTTTAAAATTGTAAATACTGAAGGTAAGGATACTAAAATTAAAATTTGAGATTATGACGAAAATAATGTTTTTTTAGAAAAGGAAATTACAGTAGGAGAATATTTATATCTCTCACCAAAATTTGATGAAAATTACTATTTTAGTGAAACAGTAGATGGAATAATAAACACAGATATTTCATTATTTCCAGAGTCAGTAATAGGGATTAAAGAAATGATTAATAATGTAAAAGAAATTCGAAAATGATGATTATCTGGAAGAAATTTATTAGCGTTTAATGATCAGTTCAATTCAACTAAAATTGAACTTGAAAGTGAAGATGAGGATGAAGCTCTTAAAGCAGGAGTTGATTTAAGTAAAAATAAAGATATAACTATAGAAAACACTAGTTTTAGATCTTGATACATAAATCATGAGTCTGTAGTAAATGAATATTTTAGTCTTGCTCCAAACAATAATGATAAATATTTAGGTTTAGCTTTATTTGAATTTTCTCTTAATAAAGATAATTAAAAAGTATATCGCTATTTAATCAATATTTATATTTTTAACTAAATTCTACATGAAACATTAAAAGTGTAGAATTTTTTATAATTCTTTAAATATTGCTAAAATAACTGAATTTATATTAATTTTTTTATAATTCTGAGGAATAAGTACTTATAATTATTCTTAGGAGAAAAATATATGAAAGACAAAAGCGCATTATTATTAATAATTTTATTAATATTGGCAATTATACCTGGAGTAGTTTATTGATTATTACATCCACAACATAAATTGATTACATTGATTTTATTATTAATATTGGCAATTATACCTGGAGTATTATACTTAATATGACCAAAAGGTGGATATGCATATTAATATAGAAATATATTAGAAAAATTTTAAAAGTTATTATTTAGAAAATAATAACTTTTTTATTTAAATATATAATATAATTAAAATATGCTTGGAATATCTAGGTAATGGGGGAAATATGAAAAAATTATTATCAATTTTATCTACAATTGCATTTACTGCTTCAACATCATCAGCTGTTGTTAGTTGTAATACAAAAGTGGATAAAGTAAAGGACATTGATAAAATCATTAAAAACAAAGACTTAGGAAAAATTAGCAATGTAAGTGAAAACATTTTAAAAAATGCACTTAAGCAAAACAATCCTAAGGTAGACACAGATAAATTAGCATTAAAAGATGTTGATTTATTCAATGGAAGTGCTACTTTTGTTCCAAAAAACAAGGCTATTGATTATGATGGGCAAGCCAAAGTTAAATTTGATTTTGGTAATAGAAAAGCAGAATCTCAATATTTATGAGAAGCTATTAGCAATACTTGATTAGGAACAATCAATAAAAATGACCCATCAGAGATTTTAAAAGAATTAAAGGGAGTTAACCCATTAATTGAAACAGATCAATTAGTTGTAAAAGGACAAAACAGTTGAGGAGCAACAATTGAAGCTAAAAGCGATTCAACTCTTTATAAAGGACAAACTTCAGTTTCTTATAATGTAATTGAAGGTGGAGATACTTCAGCAATCTCTCTTTATTCTGCAGTTAAAACTACTTGATTAGGAGAAATTCAAGCGGGTTCTTCTGAACAAGAAACAAAACAAAATATATTAAATCAAATTAAATCAAAAAATAGTGAAGTTAATATTAATGAATTAGAAGTTAAATCAATTACTGAATGAGGAGCACAAGTTGGTGCTAAAGCAGGTTCAGAAGTTTATAAAGATGAATGTTATATAAGTTTTACTTTAAATGGAAATACAGGAGGTTCAGGTCCTGGTACTGGAGTAGCAAGTTCACTTTATAATGAAGTTAAAACTACTTGATTAGGAAATATTTCAGATACAAATGAATCAACAATTTTACAAGCTGTTAAATTAAATAATCCAAATTTAGATATTACTAAATTAACATTGAAAAATACTAATGATTATAACTCAATTTTAATTCCTAATGAAGAAGGTAAAACAACTTATAAAGATGAAGTTTGACTTTCATACAGTGTTTCAGAAAATACAAAACCTGTTGAAAAGAAAGAATTAAGTCAAGTTATTTCAAAAACAAACTTTGAAAAAAGTAAGAGTTCATCAATTCATTTAACAGATAATAACCAATTAAATGAAGGAAAAATAAAGGAATTAATTAGTAATTCAAATGGTGGATTGGATTTAGAACAAGTTGAAATTTCAAATATAAAAGAAGTTTCAACTAAAGGAATAACTGAAGAATATACAAACTATTCAGCAGTAGTTAAAGCAAAAGAAAATTCATATAGTTATAAAGGAACTGTTAACATTAATTTCTATACATTAGTTTTAATAACAAATCCTGATGAATTAAGCGGAGTTATTGAAACTACTCAATTAGGTGAAATTAGTGATAATACCGATGCAGCAATTTTTAATGCTTTAGCAGAAAAAAATAAAAATAAAAATTTAGATTTTGGTAATTTAAAAGTTGAAAGTAAATCAGCAACTAGTGCTATTATTAAAGCTATTGATAATAGTAAAGTTTATAGTGGTTCAGTTTCAGTTAATTTTGTAGTTAAAGAAATAGAAAAACCTTCAGAGAAAAAACTTTTATCTGAAGATCTAACAACTTTAAAATTAGGAGAAATTAAGGATGCTAAAGATTCAACTATCTTAGAAGCAGTTTATTCAAAAAATTCAAAAGTTCAAAAAGGTGAAGTTGAAGTTAAAAATATTACTACAACTGGAGCTACAATTAAATCAAAATTCAATTCTGAATTTTATCAAGATTCACAAGTTACAATAGAGTATAGTTTAAAAGAAAATGGTGAAAAACCAAAACCTTCTAATGATGCTCTTTTAGTAGGATATTGATATGAATGAGGAGGAGCTAATCAACATAATGAACCAGTGAAATTATTAAACAGTGAGGAATTATTAAACTCTGCATATAATGTAATTGATATCTCTTTCTTATACACATGAGAACCTTATGCAATGCCTACTTTTGAACCATTTAATCCAGGAAGTAAAGCTGAAATTCAAAGAGGAATTAAATCATTACAAGCTGCTGGTAAAAAAGTTATTTTATCAATGGGTGGTGCCACTGGTGGTGAGATGAGATTTAGAGAAGATCAAACTGATCAATTAACTGCTACATTTATTAAATATATTGATGAATATGGTTTTGATGGAATTGATATCGATTGAGAAGGTGCAGCACTTGGAGATAGACAAAGTCAACATACAACAATTGCAGCATTAAAAGAAACTAAAAAAATTCAAAACTCAAAAGGTAAAGAATTTATGATTACAATGGCTCCAGAATTACCATATTTAAAATACAATACAGAACATGGTAATCAAGCAAGTTATATTCCGTTCTTAAAAGGACTTGATGGTCTTTATGATTTTATAAATCCTCAATACTATAATGGTTGAGCATTTGGACCATTTATTGACCAAGAAGAAAAAAATTACTTAGGAGTTAATACTTCATACATTTCAAATGATGACGCTGAGTATAGAGGAGAATTCTACTACTTAGTAACAAAATACTTAACAACAAAATATAGTGCACAAAATGATTTCTTTGAAAAGATTCCAACAAACAAATTTGTTTTAGGAGCTGCAACTAATGAACCTGCAGGTAGAGGAGCAGCAACAAGAGAATCAATTTATAAATCATATGTTCTATTAGAAAATGACAATATTTATATTCGTGGATTAATGACATGAGCTATTAATTATGATGCAGTTGCAGACTGAATGTTTGAAGCTTGATTCAAGGAAACTTGAGGAAATAAATAGTTTATAGCTTAGTATAAATAAAAAACTTTATACAGTATTTAAAAAACATATTCTATATTTGATAGAGTATGTTTTTTTTTTTTTTTTTTAAAAAAAAAAAAAAAATCAAGTAAAATTCACTTCTTATACTCTATAAATTTTTTTAATTTAATAAAATTTTATGGAGTATAATATAAGTGTATGAATAAAATTTATACACAAAAAAATTAAAGTGCTCGTTAGTATTAATTTATTAATAATTGTGTATTAATTAGAAAAGAAATAAATTTTATAAGATATTAGTTATGATATAAAAAGTTAATTAAAATAAATATTAATAATAATAAAACAATAACTATAAATAATTTTTTTCATTATATTCAAATGAAAAATTTTAGCTATTAATAGTTATTTATAATTAAAATTTAAAAGGAATATAGTTAGGAAAAATAAAAATGTTAAAAATAGATAGAGTAAATAAAAAATTTAAGAACAAAGAAGTTCTCAGGGATATTTCTTTCTCTCTAGAGAAAGGTAAATGTTATGGACTTTTTGGAAATAATGGAGTAGGCAAAACAACTTTAACAAAAATTATTTTTAATGAACTTAATAGAACCTCAGGTGAAATTTATTTAGATAATATAGAACAAAAAAATATTGACTTTAAAGAATGATATTTTTTTACAGAGAATAATGAATTACCAAATGATATTAGTGTTCAAAATTTTATTGAACTATTAGTGAATTTAAATTCTCTTTCAAAAGATGAATATAAAAATCGAATGGAATACTTAAGTAGTATTTTTGATGCTAAAAAGTTTTGAAAAATTAAAATAAAAAATTTATCTGCGGGTCAAAAAAAATTATTATCTTTATATGCTTGTATGCTCTTAAAACCTAAAATAATTTTCTTTGATGAACCAACTGCAAATTTAGATATTAAGAATAAGGAAATAATTTTAAATGTAATTAAAAAATTAAAATCTGAAAATACCATTATCGTAATAATTACTCATTTAATTTTAGAAGTTCAAGAATTGATTGATCACATATTAATGATGGATAATGGACAAATAACTTACGACTCAAATTTTAAAAAGAATGACGATATTAATGAAATATTTAGTAAATATAGTTCAGGTCTATCTGATGATGTAAAGAATAGTTTAGAGGAATATCTGAATGAAAAATAAAAAGAATATATTTAAAATACCATTTATGAATCAAATAATTATTTTTAAAAATCAAAAAGTAAATTGATTAATATATATAAGTTCACTGTTTATTATTTTTATCTCTGAACTTATTTCATCAATTATTTTTACTACAAATAAAAATGTTCAAAGTACTTATTTAGCAATTAATTTAATTATGATAGTAAATTCAATAGTAATTTTATTTATTACAATTTATTACAGTTTAACGATATTGTTTAATCAAATCTTAGACAATACTTATAAATTGGAATTAAGGTATGGAATTAGTAAAAGAAATATTTTTTTTACTAGAGTTATATTTATATTGACAATTTTATTTTCATTTTTATTTATTAGTTTAATAAAATCAATTTGCTTTTACTTATTTTTTGCTATAAATCATAAAGCAGATATTTTAGTATATAGAATCTATATTTCTGTATATGCTTGATACACAATTTTTATTTTGCTAGTATTTTCAGTTACTATTTTAATTTCTATGTTATTGAAAAAAGAATCAACTATCGGAACTATTGCAACTCTGTTCTCAGTAATATTACTAGTAATAGTTAGTTCTTTAGGTATGATTTCAACTCTTAATTCTTCATCAAGAATCAAGCAATTAAATAATATTGCTATTAATTTTAGTTATTCAAATCATCAATATCAAGAAATTCAAAAAGATGATGAAATTTTAAACTTGTATCTTGCTTTACAAGAATCAGAATTCATGTCTATGAGTATGCAAGAGGTAATGGCAGGTTATAATACTTGAGATTTAGAAATTCAACAAAGCGCTTTAGTATTTAAAGAATTATCTTTTGAAATAAAAGAGATTTTTGAAAATTCAAATATTAATTCATGAGAAAATGTATATGAATTCACTGATGACTATAATAATAATTTTGAGCAACTAGCTAAATTAGCAAAAAAGGCTATTAAAACTAAGAGTGATTCAAAGTATAAATCAGTTTATAATTTTGTTAATAAAGATATTGTCAATTATTTTTATTATCAAGAATTGGATTTAGCTTATAAACCTGAAAAATTAAATACTAATCCAGAATTAGAAGAAAAAATTAAGAATAATTATAATCCTGATGAGTACTTATTTACAAGAGCACTTATGAATAAGCTATATTATAAAACTTCAGATAGATTATTTGAAAAGATGAGAATTAGCATGATAACAACTGATGATATCATTGCTGCACAAAATCTTGAGAATATAAAGAATATATTTAATCCGCTTAGACATATTACTTTAATGTTTCAATCAATAGATTATCAAAATGAAGTTTTAATTAATCAAATTGGAGCAAGTCAAATGTTATTTTCTAGTCTAAATAACATAAAAATATATTCTAATGACTCACAAGTTACTATAAAAACTAAAAGGTATTTAAATATTGAAATATTGTATGTGTTTTATACACTAATCTCACTACTTTTAATTTTTGGATCATATTCAATTTTTATTAAGAAAAATAATTATTAGTAGAAATTTTTAATCACCAAATTAATTTTATATTTCAAAATTTGTATAAAATTAGTTTTATACAAAAAATTATTTTTTCATATTCCCATTTTTATAAACAAGCGTTTACTGGAGTATGAAAAAATTTTTGTATTTTCAATATTATTTTTAATATATTTTTATTTTTATAAACACTTATTTAGTACAAAATAATTTATTTTTTTGCACTTATAGTTTTTATAATAATTTTAGTAATAGAAAAGAGGGATATGAATAAGTATAATTTAATTTTCAAAATGTAAGAAAGGATAAAAAAATGAAAAAAATAATTAGTATGTTGTCAGTTTTGACACTTGGAGTAACAGGAGTAAACTCTGTTGTTGTAGCAAACCAATATAGAAATAATGCAAATGAAGTTCTTGGTAATCAAATTAATTGAAATAAATTGGAAGAAAATTTATTGACAATGTTTGATGGGATATTAGATGAATCAAATGAAAATAAGGAAATGTTATTAAAAGCTCGTGAAGAGTCTTTAAAATATTATGATAATGTGAAAAATAATAATTTATCTCTTGATAAAATTAATAGTAATTTAACAGAAATGTCAAAAAAATATGAGAACCAATATAAAAATGAAATTACTAGGGTAGATACTAGTACAAATAAAGTAAATATTGATTTTTTTAATTATTCAAATTATTTTTCAAACTCAAAAAAAGTTGAAAATTATGAAGATGCAAAGGCTTCATTATCTAAATTTTCAAAAGATCTTGCTATTGCTCAAAATACACTATCAACATTAGCAGTAGTAGCTGGAATTGCTGCAGCTGGTTTTTGAGCAGCTGCTTGATGATTTGGTATTAGCATTCCATGAGCAGTAGCTGCTACTGCTGTTGGAGCTTCACTTGGTGTAGCCTCGGCTTCAATAGGATTTTATAGACAAAAACATAATTTAAATCCAAATTTACTTAGTGCAGTAGCATGGTCGATTAATATTAGAACACTTGCTTCAGCTTTTAAAGAAATTGTATACCCAGTATTAATTATGACAGAGACCACAGTAACAGCATCATCATGAGCTGTTCCTGCAGCTCTTGCTGCAGTTGGAGCTATATTTGTAATATATGCTTGAGTATCAGAATTTGCATAGTTACATATTTTAAATTTATCTTTTTATAGAGATAAATTTTTTTTATTTTATCTCTATAAAACATTATTTTTTCAATAGTCAAAATAAGTTACATAATAATTTACAATTGAACTCTGTTAACTTTTTAAACTTAGCAAAAAATTATCTACAAAATTTTATATCTTTTTTTTAGATTTAATAAAGACTATAAAAGAAGTAAAATGGACCATAGTAGATATAAATATTTTATAAATTTTTATATGCAAAGCACCTTAAAAGCATAAAGAAGTAAATAAATTATTTGAAATGTATTTTGAATAATTTATTAAATTTACTAATTAACACCAAGAAATTTTAATGAAGGACAAAATATTTAAAATTGAAGTTGTTAAAGTAAAAAGAAAAAGTAATAGAGTAGAATGAAACTATAGTATTATTGAAAAGCTAGAACATGGCTTTAATTTACATTGCATAAGAGTTTAGTAAAATGAATTATACTTAAAACATTGCAAAAAATTTAAGAGAAATTGATTGAAACTCAAATAAAACATATTAGGTACTTTCTTAAGACTGAACCCTTTTATTTTAACAAATAGAGCAGATATTGAATTTAAATCAAATGATTCAAAAGAAAATGCATATATTAATAGAGAATATAAGAGTTACTTTACTATTATTAAAATTGATATAAATTTTTTAATAGAATATATATATTTAATAATTTAAATTTTATGTTTGCAAATTCAATAAGAATCATAGAAAAATGCAACGAATAATACTATTATAAAGTATTTAAATTTTGTTTATTTTCAAATGAGGAATAAAATAAAAAACAATTGCTTTACTAAATTAATTATTAAAAATATGTTCGTTAAGAAGAAATAAAACATAAAATGTATAATTTAAATTGCAATATGTTAAAATTATTAATGATATTAAATATGCAATGCTTTGAATTAAGGATGTAACTTATAGTTCAAACTTTATTTATTATGAAAGTCAAGATCTAGTGATTGAAGCTGTTAAAAAAAGTGCTAAACAAAATAGTAATATAAATGTACAAGTTTATAAAACATATTTATATAATTATCAAACAAGTTTAGGTTTAACTATACCGTTATTAGCTTATGACAATGATATTATGTCAGCTATAAATAAGATTATAGAAATTGAATCATCAAATATTTATTAATTTATTTTAAAAGGAGAAAATTATGAAAAAGATATTAACAGCATTTACAGCATTTACATTATTTGCTTCAACCTCACTTTCTGTTATTTCTTGTGAAACAGAAAAGGGATTTTATTTCCCAGATCAACCAAAAAATGGAGAGGATATTGTAAATAGTTTAGATAATTATATTTTTGAGCAAGAGCGCATGCAAGGGATTTGATCAAAGGAACAGGAAGAATGTCAATATTGTAGTAAAGATGAACAAGATGCAATAAAATTGAAAAGTGAAGCTTGACAAAGATATTGAATCTGTGAAACATTTATTAGAGCTTTTTCAGCCTATAAAATGACACAATTAGGATATGACTATTTAAAGTCTAATAAATGACCTGGGGAGGCTTATATGTCAATTCCTCTCTCTATTTTTGATGACTTTGTTGATTCTTGACAAAAAGATGAAACTTTAAATAGTAATACAAAAGAGTATATGTTAGAGATTCAAAAATGAGCAAAAAAAGAAGCCATTCACGAATAAAATAATTAGACTAAAATTAATTTTAAAAATGTTGCACTTTGTGCAACATTTTTAATTTATTCAAAATTTTAAGTTATATTTTTTTAGATAAAACATTTTTAATTTTTATCTTTTATGTCTATCTTTTAAAAAAAATATACAATGAATTTAGTAGAGTGTTATCAGAGAAGGGAATAAAGAATGATAAAGATTTCAAATTTAGTTTATGTTTATAAAAATAGAAAAGTAGTAGATATTAGCAAATTAATAATTAAACAAGGAGAAAAAATTGCTATAGTTGGGCTTAATGGGGCAGGAAAACTACTCTTGTAGAAATTATTTTAAAATTGAAAAAACTTATGAGGGAGAAGTTATTTTTGATAGGAACTATATATCAAATGCTGTTTTTCAAGATTCAAATTTTATTTCAGATATAAATCTAAGAGAAATTTTTTATTTATATTGTAATCTGTATTCAATAAAAAAAAGTCATTTTAAATATTTTCAAAAATTTAATTTACTTGATGTTGAAAATAATAAATTCAAAAATATATCAGGTGGGCAACAACAAAAATTTAAATTTTTAATTTCGCTTTTAAATGATCCAACTTTATTGATTCTAGATGAAATATCAACCTCGCTTGATTATATATGAAGAAATAAAATTGTTGATGTTATTAATCAATATTTGGAAATTAAAAAAGAAATAATTTTACTACTTATTTCTCATGATCCAAAAGAGATTGCAAGTATTTGCAACAGGGTTCTTTTTATGAAAAGAGAAAAAATAATTATTGATATTAATTTAAAAGGTTCATACAAACAAAGACAGAAAGATATTGAAGGGTTGATGAAAGAAAGTATATAAAATTGAAATAACGAGATTTATTTAAACTCAAATTAATTGAGTTTTTAGTTTAATTTTTCCAATTGTTTTATTACGTATTTTTGGTTTTTTATTAAAAAAGGGAATCAATTGATTATAGCTATATGGCAATAATTTTAATTGCTTCTTTAACATGTACAATAATTCCAATTAATATTAATCTTTGCACTGATAAACTAGAAAAAAGAATAAAACATTATTTTATTATTGATAAGGCAATGAAAAAATATATTAGTGCTTTATATGTTGTTAATCTAATTATATTTGAAGTAGTCTCTTTAATAATTTTTTTACTTGCACTCATATTTTTTAAAATTAATGTAGATTATAAAGTGATTTTAATGTTTTTGACATTTCGACTTATTTCCTATACGTTTGGCTTTATCATCGCAATTATTTTAGGAAGTATTACTAATTCAATTAATGGTATTACTCCATTATCAATGCTTGTATTTTGAACTATAATTTTTATTTCTGGAATTACATTACCTTTGTAAATAATGTGAAAGCATTATTATTATCTAGAAGTTTTAACTCCTTTTAGCTCTTTATTTATGTTATATAATAAAGACATTAATTTAATTTTCTTATCATCTATTCAAATTCTTTGTGCCATTATTTCATTATATTCCTGAACAATCTATATCTTCTATCTTTATTTAACAAAATGAAATATTTTTTATGAATTTTTTTCATATTTCTTAAATAAATTTAAATAAATCAAGTACAATATAAGTGTATTAATAGTCATAAACAAAAGGAAGTAGAAATTATAGATATAAAAGTCATAAATATTTAAAAATTCAAACCAAGAAAAATATCAAAGAAATATTTTGCCAAGAAATCCAAAAAAAGTTGGAGAGTCATCAGATTTTAATGATGAAAAATAAATAAATATTTTTAATGAAAAATTAAAAAAACAATTGATTTAATCAATATAAAGGGCAAGTACAAAATTTAATATATCAAAAATGAGAGCCCTGTAAGGAGAAATTAAAAGCATTTTAACTTAACTAATAATAGTATGAACTTAGCTATCATGGATGAGGAATAAAATTATTCATCTAGTTCTAAACATAGAATTAAAATGTATCTAAAAGGACATTGAGTAGGTTAATATAAATATGAAATAACTTTTAGCTCTCAAGCATCATTGGATTATAACAAAGGTTCAACAAATTGACATGCTGCATATACAGCATTTAAATTTAATGAGGCTATTTTAGCTTAAAAATGTTTTTTATAGTAAATAAGTAATTTTATTTGAAATTACTTATATATTATTTATTTTAATAAAATAATATTGAAAGGATAAGAATATGATAGAAATAAAAAATTTAACTAAAATTTTTAAAAATGGAATAGGTCTACATGATATAAATATAAAGTTAAATTCTGGTGAAATAACTGCCATTCTTGGACCAAATGGTGCAGGAAAGTCTACGCTATTAAAATTAATTTTTAGAGAGTACAAAAAGGATAGTGGTGAAATAATTTATAATATTGGAAATGAAGATTTAAAAAAATTTAGTTTCTTTACAGATCATTCTCTTTTTCCAAAAAATGTTTCTCTAAATTACTTTTGTATGTATAATGCACAGTTATCTGGAATTAAATCTAAAGATGCAAAAAAAAGATTGGAACATTTACTAAAAATATTAGATTTAGAAAAATATAAAAATAAATCTTTTAAATCTTTATCTGCAGGTATGCAAAAAAGAGCAATGCTTGCAGCGACTTTAATAAATGATCCTGAATTTATTTTTTTTGATGAGCCAACTGCAAACTTAGATATTAATTCTAGGAAAGAGTTAATTAATCTAATTAAAAATATGAAAGATAAAAATAAAACAATAGTTATCACAAGCCACATTTTGGATGAACTTCAAAATATAATAGATAGAGTTATAATTATTGATTCTGGAAAAATAGTTTTAGATAAGAAATATGATAAAAATAAAGAAAATTTAGAGACACTATATTTTAGTATTATAAAGGGACAAGATGAAAGTAAGTCTTTTGATAAATTATTGGAGTGAAATAATTAGTTATGTTTTTTTATACATCTTTTAAATTTTCAATTTTAAGTATTATTAAATCAAAAACTTTTATAGCAATTAATTCTATATTTTTATTATTAATTATTTTATTAAACTTATCTTTTGGATTGTTTATAAGAATTTCACAAAGCGAAATGGCACAGTTATTTTTACTAGAATATATCAATATTATTATAATTATGATTCAAATAACAGTTCTTTCGCTCTTATTTTCAAATGATTTCTTCTATAATCAAAAGAGAAATGGAATTAAAACAATAGAGGTCAAAAATGGAATGAAAATTTGACAAATATTTTTTTCAAAGTTAGTTGCTATAATATTAATGATATTTTTAGTATCGTTTTGTATCTCAACTATTGTTGTAATAGAGAATTTAATTATTTTTAGTGAAAATATTTATGTTACAAAATTAATTTTTGTTAATTTGTATTTAATTTTTCTTGTTCCTTTCTTTATATTTAGCTTAAATTTAATAATTTTATGTCTTAATATGCAAAAACTTACTTTAATATTTTCAAGTTTTTTTCTAGGCTTACTTAGTTTATTTCATTTTTTTAATGCTGCTGTGTATGACTTTGAGAGCTATAATCCAGAAGCTGCTGGTTCTAACAATGTTGAAATATCCAATTATGATATTTATTTCAATTACTACATTTTAGATTATAAAAAAAATAATAAGAGCGAAAATAAATTATTGCTGGATTTAGAAGAATATAATAGTGAAAATTTAAATTTAAAAGAGTTATTATATTATGATGGAGAAGAAAATCTTGAGTGCAATGAATTAGAAAAAAATGAACTTACTTGTGATGTTAAAAAATATTATAGATATTTTTTAAGTTATAATTCATTTTATAGAAGCGGGGGTCTTTTCTATGATATTGATCTCTTTAATAAATTTAACAAAGAATTTCTAGTAAATTTTGCAAACTATAGAGAATTAAAATTTAATGAGGATCTAATAGAAAAAAATATTTTATTTAAGGAATTATATAACTTTGATATTGAAAAATCTAAATATGATTTATTTGAAAAAAATAACTATTTAATAAATAGTTCTAATATTCTTATAGAATTAAAATTTTATATTAAAAATTTAGAAAAATATTTTAAAAATAATCAGGAGTTAAATTACTACTATAGTGATTTAAAAAAAATAAATAATGTTATTTTAGACATGTACGAAAAGGGTTTCTATTTTAAAAATGAATTGTATTTTTTAAGTAATTCTATAGGTCAAGTATCAAAAGACGATTATAATATTTTTAGAGAAGATTTTATATCACTAAGTCCAATAGAAAAAAGACAAAAAGTTTTTGAATTGCAAGATATATCAAATGGAAAATCTGTTCATCAATCAATTCTTTTTTATATAATTAATAATTATAAGGGTGATAAGTTATATACAAATAAAGTTCAAAAACCAAATGACTATATACCAAATTTCTATAAAATGTCTAATTATTATACAAGTCCATTTTTATGATTAGAATTTTTTGCAAAATTTGGTTTTGTTGAAAAGAAATTTGATAATATAAGTACGATTAATAGTTCACATTTTATTCAAACAAATAATTTTTTAAAATTGGATTATGATATTTATCAAGAAGATGAAAGTTCAATTGAAAGATTCATAATTAAAGATTATAATTATAGAGGTCCAAATACTGCCTTGTTAGTTTTTTTAATTTTACTTTATTGCACATTATTAATAGTTCTTTCCTATGTATTCTATAAAATGAATTTTTATAAATAACTTAATAAATATTTATATACTTGATTATCTTTCAAAAAATAAAGCTATAAATAAATTTAATTTTATTTATAGCTTTTTTATTTTAAAGTTATAAATTAAAAATTTTATTTTTGTGGATTTTCTTCATATTTATTAAATAAAGTAAATAAAAATATAAGTGTATAATTAATTATACACAAAATGAAAAAAAGAAGAAACTTTTAGTTATTTTATCTAGTATTAGTTTATCAATAGTTGCTGTTCAAAGATTAGTTTTTTGAAGGAAATCAAATTACTTTAGAAAAAAGTAATAATTACCTTAATTCTGAATATTAACTATAAATTTAGATGAGATAAATTTAAAGACTGGTTAGGTAAATTTATATACAATTAGAAATAAATTAGATGATTAAAGGGAGGTCACACTAAAAATTTTAATATACTTATCAAGTATAAATAAAGATCTAAAAGGAGTTAAAACGTCTAAATAATAGTAGAGTTTTCACATTATTGTCAAAGGCAAGGATTAATATTAATTGACATTATTGTACATGTTAAAGAAAGAATTATAATTATTGTCATATAGTCATACTCAATTAATTCCTTTTTTAATAAAAACCAAAAATAAGTATTAAAGAAATTGGAAAAATTAAACTAAATACTCAATTAATTGGAGTTTTAATAAATGTCATTATTTCAACTTTATACACTTTCTTTCATCATCCTGTCAATATCTCTCTGTTTCTTTTTATATGAGCCTTCCAAATTAATATCAATAATTATTTTTCCTCTTTTCATAAAAGAACTCTGTTGCAAATACTTCTTATTTCCCTTGAATTATGAGAAATAAGTAGTAAAATTATTTCAGATGTTAGATATGTAGTTTATCGAATTAAGGATATAAATGATACATCTAACTTTATTTATTATCAAAGTCAAGATTTGGCACTTGAAGCTGTTAAAAAAAGTGCTAAACAAAAGAGTAATATAAATGTACAAGTTTATAAAACATATTTATATAATTATCAAACAAGTTTAGGTTTACTATACCGTTATTAGTTTATGACAATGATATTATGTCAGCTATAAAAAAGATTATAGAAATTGAATCATCAAATATTTATTAATTTATTTTTAAAGGAGAAAATTATGAAAAAAATATTAACTTTATTTACAGCATTTACATTATTTGCTTCAACCTCGCTTTCTGTTATTTCTTGTGAAACGGAAAAGGGATTTTATTTACCAGATCAACCAAAAAATGGAGAAGATATTGTAAATAGTTTAGATAATTACCATATTGAGCAAGAGCGCATGGAAGTGATTTCAGGAAAGGAACTTGATGAATGTAAATATTGTAGTAAAGATGAACAAAATACAATAAAATTGAAAAGTGAAGCTTGACAAAGAAGTTGAATCTATGAAGCATTTATTTTAGCTTTTTTATCTTATAAAATGACACAATTAGAATATGACTATTTAGAGTCTAAAAAAATACCTGAAGAGACTTATATCATAATTACTCTCTCTATTTTTGATGACTTTGTTGGTTATCGACAAAAAGATGAAACTTTAAATAATAATACAAAAGAGTATATATTGGAGATTCAAAAATGAGCAAAAAAAGAAGCCATTCACGAATAAAATAATTAGACTCAAATTAATTTTAAAAATGTTGCACTTTGTGCAACATTTTTAATTTATTCAGAATTTTAAGTTATATTTTTTTAGATAAAACATTTTTAATTTTTATCTTTTATCTCTATCTTTTAAAAAAAATATACAATGAATTTAGTAGAATGTTATCAGAGAAGGGAATAAAGAATGATAAAGATTTCAAATTTAGTTTATCTTTATAAAAATAGAAAAGTAGTAGATATTAGCAAATTAATAATTAAACAAGGAGAAAAAATTGCTATAGTTGGGCTTAATGGGGCAGGAAAAACTACTCTTGTAGAAATTATTTTAAAATTGAAAAAACTTATGAGGGAGAAGTTATTTTTGATAGGAACTATATATCAAATGCTGTTTTTCAAGATTCAAATTTTATTTCAGATATAAATCTAAGAGAAATTTTTTATTTATATTGTAATCTGTATTCAATAAAAAAAAGTCATTTTAAATTTTTAATTTCGCTTTTAAATGATCCAACTTTATTGGTTCTAGATGAAATACCAACTTCGCTTGATTATAAATGAAAAAATAAAATTATTGATGTTATTAATCAATATTTGAAATTTAGAAAAGCAATAATTTCGCTACTTGTTTCTCATAACCCAAAGGAAATAGCAAGTATTTGCAGCAGAGCTATTTTTATTAAAAAGGGAATCAAATGAGTATGGTTATATGGCAATAATTTTTAATTGCTTATTTAACATTTACAGTAGTGCCAATTAGTATTAATCTTTGCTCTGATAAAGTAGAAAAAGAATAAAAGATTATTTTATTATTGGTAAGTGAATGAAAAAATATATTAATGTTTTATATGTTGTTAATTTAATTATACTTGAATTAGTTTCTTTAATATTTTTTTACTTTCATTCATATTTTTTGGAATTAATGTAGATTATAAAGTAATTTTAATGTTTTGACATTTCCACTTATTTTCTATACATTTGGCTTTATAATCGCAATTATTTTAGAAAGTACTAATAATTCAATTAATGGTATTATTCTATTATCAATGCTTTCATTTCGAATTATAATTTTTATTTTTGGAATTATGTTACATTTGCAAATAATGTGAAAACATTACTATTATCTAGAAGTTTTAACTCTTTTTGATCTTTATTTCTGCTGTATAATAAAGTCATTAAGTTAATTTGCTTATTATCTATTCAAATTATTTTTTTTCATTATTTCATTATGTTTCTGAACAATCTATATCTTCTATTTGTACTTTATTTAACAAAATGAAATATTTTTTTGAAAAGTTCATTTTTTAAGAATTTTCTTCATATTTCTTAAATAAATTTAAATAAAGTAAGTAAAATATAAGTGTATGAATAGTCATAAAGAAAAGGAAACAAAAATTATAGATATAAAAAGGAATAAAAGTCATAAATATTTAAAAATTTTAAATCAAGAAAAATATCAAAGAAATATTTTTTCAAGACATTCAAAAAAGTTGTAGCGCATTTTATCCAATTAAGGATGTAACTTATAGTTCAAACTTTATTTATTATCAAAGTCAAGATCTAGTGATTGAAGCTGTTAAAAAAAGTGCTAAACAAAAGAGTAATATAAATGTACAAGTTTATAAAACATATTTATATAATTATCAAACAAGTTTAGGTTTACTATACCGTTATTAGTTTATGACAATGATATTATGTCAGCTATAAATAAGATTATAGAAATTGAATCATCAAATATTTATTAATTTATTTTTAAAGGAGAAAATTATGAAAAAAATATTAACTTTATTTACAGCATTTACATTATTTGCTTCAACCTCGCTTTCTGTTATTTCTTGTGAAACGGAAAAGGGATTTTATTTACCAGATCAACCAAAAAATGGAGAAGATATTGTAAATAGTTTAGATAATTATTTTATTGAGCAAGAGCGCACGAGAGGGATTTGATCAAAGGAACTTGAGGAATGTAAATATTGTAGTGAAGATGAACAAAATGCAATAAAATTGAAAAGTGAAGCTTGACAAAGAAATTCAATCTATGAAGCATTTATTTTAGCTTTTTTATCTTATAAAATGACACAATTAGGATATGACTATTTAGAGTCTAAAAAAATACCTGAACAGACTTATATCATATATAATCTCTCTATTTTTGATGACTTTGTTGGTTATCGACAAAAAGATGAAACTTTAAATAATAATACAAAAGATTATATATTAGAAATTCAAAAATGAGCAAAAAAAGAAGTCATTCACGAATAGAATAATTAGACTCAAATTAATTTTAAAAATGTTGCACTTTGTGCAACATTTTTAATTTATTCAGAATTTTAAGTTATATTTTTTTAGATAAAACATTTTTAATTTTTATCTTTTATCTCTATCTTTTAAAAAAAATATACAATGAATTTAGTAGAATGTTATCAGAGAAGGGAATAAAGAATGATAAAGATTTCAAATTTAGTTTATCTTTACAAAAATAGAAAAGTAGTAGATATTAGCAAATTAATAATTAAACAAGGAGAAAAAATTGCTATAGTTGGGCTTAATGGGGCAGGAAAAACTACTCTTGTAGAAATTATTTTAAAATTAAAAAAACCTTATGAGGGAGAAGTAATTTTTGATAGGAACTATATATCAAATGCTGTTTTTCAAGATTCAAATTTTATTTCAGATATAAATCTAAGAGAAATTTTTTATTTATATTGTAATCTGTATTCAATAAAAAAAAGTCATTTTAAATATTTTCAAAAATTTAATTTACTTGATGTTGAAAATAATAAATTCAAAAATATATCAGGTGGGCAACAACAAAAATTTAAATTTTTAATTTCGCTTTTAAATGATCCAACTTTATTGGTTCTAGATGAAATATCAACCTCGCTTGATTATATATGAAGAAATAAAATTGTTGATATTATTAATCAATATTTGGAAATTAAAAAAGAAATAATTTTACTACTTATTTCTCATGATCCAAAAGAGATTGCAAGTATTTGCAACAGGGTTCTTTTTATGAAAACAGGAAAAATAATTATTGATATTAATTTGAAAGGTTCATACAAACAAAGACAGAAAGATATTGAAAGGTTGATGAAAGAAAGTGTATAAAGTTGAAATAATGAGATTTATTAAAACTCCAATTAATTGAGTATTTAGTTTAATTTTTCCAATTGCTTTATTACTTATTTTTGGTTTTTTATTAGAAAGGGAATCAATTGAGTATGGATATATGGCAATAATTTTAATTGTTTCTTTAACATGTACAATAATGCCAATTAGTATTAATCTTTGCTCTGATAAAGTAGAAAAAAGAATAAAACATTATTTTATTATTAATAAAGCAATGAAAAAATATATTAGTGCTTTATATATTGTTAATTTAATTATATTTGAATTAGTCTCTTTAATAATTTTTTTACTTTCATTCATATTTTTTAAAATTAATGTAGATTATAAAGTCATTTTAATGTTTTTGACATTTCCACTTATTTCCTATACGTTTGGCTTTATCATCGCAATTATTTTAGGAAGTATTATTAATTCAATTAATGGTATTATTCCATTATCAATGCTTGTATTTTGAACTATAATTTTTATTTCTGGAATTACATTACCTTTGCAAATAATGTGAAAACATTACTATTATCTAGAAGTTTTAACTCCTTTTGGTTCTTTATTTATGCTATATAATAAAGTCATTAATTCAATTTCTTTATCATCTATTCAAATTCTTTTTGCCATTATTTCATTATGTTTCTGAATAATCTTATCTCCAATTTGTATTTTTCTTGCATTGAAAAGTATAAAGAAATAAAATGAAATATTTTTTTTAAAAAGTTCATTTTTTGTGAATTTTAATCATATTTTTTAAATATATTTAAAAATGGTAAGTAAAATATAAGTGTATGAGTAATCATACACGAAAGGAAAAAAATGAATAAACTCTTAGGTATCTTATCTAGTATTAGTTTATTAATAGCTGCCGTTCCAGTATTAGTTTTTGAAAAAAATCAAATTACTTTAGAAAAAAATAATAATTACCTTAATTCTGAATATGCAACTATAAATTTAGATGAGCTAAATTTAAAAACTGGTGAAGTAAATTTATATGCAATTAGAAATAAATTAGACAATGAAAAAAAAGTTACACTAAAACTTTTAATGGATTTATCAAACTCAAATAAAGAAAATAAGGAATTTTCACTAATTATAAAATCAGTTGCAAAAAACTTTGAAGATTGAATTGTGATCATACCTGAATTGCCTCTTGAAAATAAAAAAACAGTAGGATTATTTTCACTTACATATATCTGAGAAAGTAATCAATTTAAGGGAATACTGATGCTTGATAATCTTTTATTATCAAATGAAAGTGTAGCAGTAAAACTAAGTCTTACAAGTGTTATTAAAGAAACTCGCATAAACAAAATTAAAAAGCTAACTAAAGAAAATTTGGAAAGTAAAATTTTATTTCAAAATCTTCAATATGGATTAGAAACAAGAGATTTTTCAATTGATACAATAAATTATGAATATGCAATAGTTACAGTTACTAAAGAATCGAAATATAGTTGGCAAGTAGAAATTACATATGAAAGTGTACTTGAGGATATTGTAAGAGTTGAAGCAAATTTAGCTAGATCTGATGTGTATAATTCAGAGCAATCAGATTTTAAAACTAGTGCTGTAGAAATAGATATCGATTTAGGAAAAGAAAAGCTTTTAGAAAAATTTAAATATATTGACTATAATTTAGGTGCAAATTATTATACTCAGGGAATGGGAAGATTTGAATATATAGTTAATAAGAATAATCCAGAAACAATAGAATATGAATATAAAGATAAAAGTCATCTTAAACCAAGTTATGAAATAATTGAATTAATAGAAAATACTACTATTAATGTTTTTGAATTAACTTATAAAAATGTAAATTGGGAAAAAGATCAAGGGTCTTTAATAACTACATGATTAAGCGATTTTAAATTGGAAATAAGATTAAATGTAAATACCTGAGTTTGAGCATCAGCTTGAAATACAACTTGGGCTAGAGCAGAAGCAAGACTGTCGTTATCGGACATTAAATTCAGTTAAATATGAAAAAAAAATTATTACTTTCATATTTAATATCTGCAATCATTCCAACAAGTTTGATTGTAGGGTGCGGCCCAACATTTGTAGTTAAACCCGAAGAAAATATTTCGTGAATTTCTCAGGAGCTTATTGAAAAAGTAATTAATACTACTGTTCAAGAATTTGAAACATATTTATTAGAAACCTATGGAAGTAATGAAAACCCAAAAAAAAATTTTTATGATTTTGAAGATGATGTAAAAGAAAACAATATGTTTAATTATTTGTTTAATAAACTTGAAACTATATATAAAATAAATAAAAATAAGTTTTTAGATAGAAAAAAATATCCCAAAGATGACATAAAGGTGTTTCTAAAACAAAAAGAAATCAAAAATCACTGCGAAATAATTGAAAGTGGGGAATGTTTCAATTGAAACTTTTTCAAAATTGATGATAAATTATTTAAAGTTGGAGAATATGATTTTGGAAATTTTAATATAAAGATTACATCTTCCAAAACAAAATTTTATTTTTATAAAAAAAATTTAATTTTTCCTATTAGAAATTACTGAATTGATAAAAAGAATTTTACAGATCTTTGAGAAAGACATAATTCAACTAATGAAATCAAAATTCAAAATATTTCTAGTAAGGATGACTACTTTACAATTCCAAATTTTGAAAAAATGGAACCAGAAGGATTACATTTAAAAGATCAATTTGATTTCATTACACATATTGAAGACATTTTTGGAAATTGATATTGAGATATTAAAAAAACAAGTAGTTTTATATATAGCATGTTTAGTGATAGACTTAGAAATATTGTTCCTATTACATCCAGATATAATGCAAGAAATTTTTATCAGAAAAATCCTAAAGTAAATTTCTGTAAAATAAATCCTAAAGTAAATTTGGATGAGGATAGTTTTCATTACTGCGCTCAGTTAGAAAAAATTAAAAGTGAATTAAATAGCTTAAATTCAGAAAATAATGAAATTGAAATATCATTTAATGTACCATTAAATAAGAAATATTTGGGTATACTAAAGCCTGAAAATATGAAATCTAGTTTTAAAATGTATTTTGGTAAAATTAAATTTCTTGAAAAGAATAAGTATAAATATTATTCTGTTAATGACTAGTAGAATAGTAAAAATATTATAAACTAATATCTTTACTATTGTTTTATCTATTGTGCTATTTAAAATTTATGAATCTTTTAATTTATAATAATAAATTTTTATTAATTATTTCAATTTTTTAAATTTTGTTATCTTTTTAATTTTTTAAAAATAAAGTAATTAAGATATGAGTTTATACAAATTGTATTGGAAGGAAAAAAATATGAATAAACTATTAAGTATTTTATCTAGTATAAGTTTATTAATTACTTCTATTCCCACATTAGCTTTGGAAAACAATCAACTAATTTTAGATGAAAAAGAAAAAGATCATCTTTATTCGAAGTATGCAACTATAAATTTAGATGAGCTAAATTTAAAAATTGGAGAAGTAAATTTATATACAATTAGAAATAAATTAGATGATGAAAAAGAAGTGACAATGTTTTTATTAGTAGAATTAATTAAAAATAATGATAACAAAGATAAAGAACAAGAAATTACTGAACTTATAAAATCTATTGTAAAAAACTTTGAAGATTGATTAATAACTCTGCCCCAATTGCCTTTAATTGAAGGAAGCAAAACAACTGGAAATTTATCTATGTTATATTTAGGGGAGAATAATGACATTGTGGGAATATTAAATATTGAAAATATATCTTTAATAAATAAAAATAAAAACACAAAATATGAATTAAGCAATATAATAAGAGACACAGATATTAACAATATCTCAAAATTAAATAAAGAAATTTTAGAAGAAAATATTCTACAGAAAAATATTAAATATGGTTTAAAAGAAACTTATTTTTCAATACAGACAATAACTTATGAAAGTGCTATTGCTAAGGCAACTGAAATTTCACATTATAGTGGATTTGTAATTATAACTTTTGATGATATTTTTAAAAATATCAAAAATACTGCAACAGAATTAGCACAATCTGATGCATATAATTCAGAACAGTCAAATTTTAAAACTAGTGCAATAGAATTGGATATTGATTTAGGAAAAAATAATTTTCTAAATTCTTATACATATATGGATTATAGTTTAAATGCTAATTATTATACTCAGGGAATGGGAAGATTCAATTATACTATAAATCAAACACAAATTGATCCAAAATATGAGGCGTATAAAAATACTAATCATGTTAAACCAAAATATAAAAGAATAAATCTCAATGAAAACACAACCATTAATACTTTTGAATTAATGTATAAAAATGTAAATCAAGAAAAAACTTTTGGAACATTGACTACTAGATGATTAAGTGATTTTAAATTTGAAATAAGATTAAATGTAAATACTTGGGTTTGAGCAACAGCTTGAAATGCTTATTGGGCTAGAGCAGAAGCAAGTATGGCGATATTAGAAATTAGGTTTAGTTAATTATGAAAAAACAAGCCATTTTTTATTCAATTATTACAGCAATTATTCCAAGTACTTTAGCAATAAGTTGTGCTCCAAATATTATAATAGAACCTGAATTTATTGCTATTCCTTCAAAAATTGTTGAACAAGTTTATAGAAATACAATAAAAGATTTTGAAAATTTTTTAATTGGAGAATATGGGAATGATATTAATCCCAAACTTGATTTTTATTCTTTTGAATATCATATAGAAAATAAGCAAATAATAAAAAATACAGTTAACAAGCTTAATTATTTTTTTGAAATAAATAAGAGAAAATTTTTACAAAATGTTAAATATAAAGCAGATGATATTTATTTTGAAGTAGTTAAAAAAGAGGAAAATTATAATTGTTTAACACTTGATGGAAAGCAATGTGCATTTAATAATATTTACAGTTTAGATGAAAATAAAATAAAAATAGGAGATTATCATCTGGGGAATTTTTCTATAATTATATTTTCCAAATTAAGTGATGAGTTTACTTATACCAAAAATATAGTTTATCCTGTTAAAAATTATTGAATTGATAAAAAAAGCATTTTGAAACTTTGAGATACTCATAACTCTTTTAATAAACAACAAGTTGAATTTATCTTTAAAAAGAACTATCAATATACAATACCAAATTTTTTGGGATTAGAACCTGAGGATTACAGCTTACAAGCTCAATTTGATTTTATTGAGAAAACTGAAGATATTTTTGGTAATTGATATTGAGAAATGAAAAAATCAAAAAGCCTTATTTATAAAAATCTAAGTAATAGTTTTATAGATATTACACCATATAATAGTAAATATAATTTCAAAAATTTTTATAAGAAAAATCCAAATAAAGGATTTTGTGAAATAACTGCATCTGAAAACCCAGAAGTAGATAAGTTTCATTATTGTGGTCAATTTGAAACTATTAAAAATAAATTAATTAACCACAAAATATCATCTAAGAATAATAATATTGACATGTACATTAATGTAAATTTAAACTCTGATTATTTAGGTATATTGGAACCTTCAATTACAGACTTTACTTATAAATTCTTTTTTGGAAGTTTTTTAAAACTAAGCGAAAATATTTTTATATACCATTTTGATAATTTATTTTACGAATAGATGTGTATTATAAAGCCAGTATTTATTTACTGGTTTTATAATACACATTTACTAATTTTCTTTAAATATTAGTAAATTCAAATTTTTTTAAAAATTTCAATAATAAAAAAAGTAGTTTATAATTAATAAAGAAGTACATTATAAGTTAATTAATATTTTAATAAAAATTATTCTAAGGTTCAAAGGATAAAAGTTATATAATATTACATTAATCAATATTATAATGTTTTTGTTTTATAATATTACCTAATAAAAAATATTGTAAAAAAATTAATAAAATTTTTGCTAAAATTCATTTTTGTAAATTAAACATTATTTTAATAATAGTATTTAAATTCATTATTAAATTCTAATAGAAAGAAAATATTTATGAAAAACAAAGATCAATCAGTTAATTCAAAAAATTTTAAATTAAATTATGAGTATGATTTTTTTTGAGTCATATCTATTTCTGGATTCATTTCGCTAATTATATTAATTATTTCTTTAGCTATTATTAATTTTTTAAATATTAATTTCATCTACTTAATTGCTCTAACATCATTTTGAATACCTTTTATAATACTATTCTTTGTCACTAAAAAATTTATTAAAGAGTATAGAAAGAAAAAAATAAATAGAAATTATCAAAAATTAAGATTATTTGATTGATCTACATTTTATAAAAATAATTCAATAGAAAACATTGAGATTCTCAATGTTGATATTAAAACTTTTTTTGTACCAATGGAAAAACTATTTGTAAAAAATGACTTAATATTTAATGATGGTTTTAATATTTTAGAGGATATGATGAATGAAGAACATTTTATAAATAGATTTAAAATAAATAATATTATAAATTTTAAAATTAAAAAACAACAAATAGAAATTATATTTAATGAAATATTTTTAGATGAAAAAACAAATAAAATTTATTGTAAAATAAAAATAAAATTCTTTAATGCAGATTCAAAAAATATTGAGTTTAATGATTTTCAAAATTTCTTTGATAAAAAAAATAAATATAAATTAGAAAAAAATAATGATAATATAATTATTACTTTTTATAAAAATATTAATAGGTATAATGACCTAGAAAACTTGAATAGCAAATATGTAGATCAGTTTAACTTTGTAAATACAATCTCTATTATCCCTGGTCTTTTTTCCATGAGAAAAATGTCAAATAAGAATTTGCATAAGAAAATGATAGATATTGTTAAAAGAGATTGCTTAAACTTGAAAAACTTTAATTTTTTTGATAGTTTTCCTGAAGGATAGAGTAACTTAATTATTTGCACTCAAATAAATGAAATCTTTAATTATTGCAAAATATCATATAAGATATTATTAAATAGAACAAAGAGGTAAAAAAAATATGAAAGCTGTTATTTTAAATTGCTCAAAAACGTATAATGATTCAATGAGTAGAGATGAAGTCTATAATATTGCAAAAGGGTGCTGAACTGCTAAAATGCAAATAATTAGTGATGTTAATTTAGTATTAGTTGTTGCAAATAAAAAAGTTGTATGTGTATTTAAACCAAAAGAATGATTATTGTGTAATTGCTCTAATCAAACAAAATCTAAAATTCATTTTACAGTCACTGATTTAAATGAAGAAAGAGACAATCATTATTTAAATAAAAAATTGCTTATGCATTTTCAAAATCCTGTCAAATATTTTAATGAAGAAGATGAAATTTGAGAGAAATAATACTTTTTCTGTTTCAATTTGTTTAGTATTATAAATTGCTTTGTAATAATATGATATTGTACTAGTTGTATTTTTTCAAAATAGAATATGATATTGGTTAAGAAGAAAATAGTTTAATAAATAGGTTAGCTTATAATCATAAGAAATAAAATACTGTTTGCTTATTAGTTTTTTTAATCTACTCTAGTTCACATTATTAATAACTCTTTTCTATGTATTTCATGAAATAAATTTTACAAATAATTTTTCACGATAAACTTTAAAAATAACCAGTTGAAAAACAATATGTTTTTTTCAAAAAATTAATCAAATTACTTCATAATTTGTTTAATTTTATTGTATATTTTTGTAAAATTTACTATATTAACTATTTAAATATAGAGATATGATATAATAATAAAACTAAAATAAATTATGCTTAATTTTTTTAGTGAGTACTTATTCAGATTATCTGCTTATCTGCTTATCTGCTTATCTGCTTATCTGCTTATCTGCTTATCTGCTTATCTGCTTATCTGCTTATCTGCTTATCTGCTTATCTGCTTATCTGCTTATCAGGTTATCAGGTTATCAGGTTATCAGGTTATCAGGTTATCAGGTTATCAGGTTATCAGGTTAATCTAGTCTGAGTGCTTTCTATTTAAAAATTAAATATAATTTATTTTCGTTTATATTTGAATAATATCTTTTATTTCATAGTATTATAATGACTTTATATATTAGTTTAATTCAAAGTTATTTAAAACAGTTTAAAGAAAATAAATATTAAAAATTTATAATGATAAATAATTTAACAAGTTCAAAATAAAAAAATATTAGCTAAATCAACTTTTGCTTTATATAGAACACAACTTGTTATATAAAATTTATTTTAGTAAGTTAATTATATTGAGGTAAGTTATGAACTTAAAATATGATAAAAAAAATATTAATAAAATATTAATTCTTATATTAATTCTTTCAATTTTGAATTTCAGTATTTCAATTTTGATTCCATTATTTATTATTTATAAAATTATTTTATTTAAACCATCAAGAAAAGCAGTTGACAATATAATTAAATACAGTCTCTTAATAATATTTTCGCCAATAATTTTTATATTGTGGTGATTAATATTAATTTGTGTTTCAATATCAATAGTATTGTTAAATATAATAGCCTTTATATATATTATTTTTTTAATGTTTTTATCTTTTAAAGTAATTTATAAAATTTTCAAATTCATAATTAATCAATTTTTTATTAAGCAAGAGAATCTGAGTACAGAAATATTTAGTTTAAAAAATTGGCTTTATAATAATTATTTAATAATTATTTCAAAAATAAATCAAAAGAATAAATTGACAATAAACAAGGTGGTTTCTCCTCCAAAGTTAACTATTTAAAATTAAAATAAATTAGGAAAAATAACTTAGGAGAAGAGAAAAATGAAAAACGATTCAAACATTTTATTAAAAAATGTAATTAAAAACAAAATATTAAATGATATTAACATATCAATTATTAAAGGACAAACAGTAGCAATAATGGGTTATAGTGGTTCAGGTAAAACAACGTTATTGAATTTAATGTCTGGACTAGATACTCCTGATTCAGGAACAATAATTATTAACGGCACAACAATAAACTTGATAAAAGAACCACGTTTAACAGAATTTAGATCAAAAAATATCTCGTATATTTTTCAAGATTATAAATTGATTGAATATTTATCTATAAATGAAAATATTACATTAATACAAGATATAAATAAAATTAAAATAAATAAAAACAAATTTGATAATATTTGTAAAAAATTAAATATTACAAATTTATTAGATAAAAAAGTAAGTCAACTTTCAGGTGGTCAAAAGCAGAGAGTGGCAATTGCTAGAGCTTTAATTGGTGATAATGATTTTATTTTTGCAGACGAACCAACAGGAGCTTTAGATATGATGACTAGAGATGTAATAATAAAGGAATTAATTGAAAACTCTAAAGTATTTAATAAAACTTTAGTAGTTGTAACTCATGACCCCATGGTAGCAAAATGAATGGAAAAGGTTATCTTTATTGATGATCATAAGATTGAATCAATAAATGAAAGAATGAATGTTAATGATATTGAATTAAAAATGGAATCACTTTTTAAAAATGTTTAGAACAGCTGTTCAACAAGTAAAAAGAAATTGAAAAATTTCATTATCTACATTCTTTATAATTTTTATTTCTTCAACTTTTATTTCTACATTTTTAAATATTTTTTTATCAACATTGGGTCAAACAGAAGATGAGTTTAATACTGCAGGATTTGCTGTAATTTATTTCTCAATGGTTTTATTAATATCTGTGATAATGGTAAAAATAACTACTAACATGAATTTTGAGTTAAAGAGAGATCAATATTATGATCTTAGAATTTTAGGATTTAAAAATAGTCAAATAAGAAAAATAATATTTTATGAAAACATTATATTTATTTTACCATTTATGATATTGTCATATATTATTTCATATCCTTTATCAATGTTATTTATTGAGCAATTAAAAAGAGATGCAATCTTTAGTGAATCTTTTAAACTTATTATAAATCCAATTCAAATTATAATTTATATTTTATTAGCAACTTTATTTGTATTACTACTATTATTTATATCAACTAAAAAAATAAATATTATTAATACCAAAAAAATAATTACAAGAAAAAAAGAAATTATTTCAATAATAATTTCTACTATAATTTCACTATTTCTATTGGCATCTTCTATAGGGATTTATATATCAGGACCAACAATTGATGGGGCAACATATTTATTTGGTGGGTTATTTCTCATTGCGTCTATTGCAGTGATTATTAAACCCTTATGTAAATTAATTATTTACTTTTTAAATATAGTTTTTTGTAAGAATAAAACAACAGTATTTTGTTTAAAGGAGTTTGAACATTCAAAAAACAAATTACTAAATATTTCAATAATGTATATAATAACAGCATTTTTTGCCTCTTATTCCTTTTCATTTTTGAACTTTAAAAGTGAAAGACCAATTGCATATTTGGAGATTGATCCAAATGAAATTTATGCAAATGGCTTAGCATTCTTGGGAAAAATAATTTTTATAGTTGTTGGTGTTTATTCTTTTGCCATGTCAATATCTAGTACTGCTATTTTTATACTTGAAAACAAGAATACGTATCTATCACTTATGATAATGGGATATAGAACATCAAATATTATTTGACATATAGTTAAACAATCAATTTTACTATGCATAATAACAACACTTTTTTCTTATATACCTTCATTATTTATAATAATAACAATTGATAAAAAAATTATAACTGAACTTATGTGACTATGAATCACTATTCCAATATTTGTTTTGTCAACATTTTTAATTACTGCAATATCAATTGTAGTTCCAGTAATTAAATCAAATAAAAAATAAAGTAAGAATTTTACATAATATTAAAAGTAATATCATTTGAGATGTTACTTTTTTTATATATATAATTTAATTCATTATTTAAAGACAATAATATCTGTTAAAAAAGAATTGATCAATGAAACTATAAAGAATATATTTTTGGAAATGACAAACATATTCTAGAATTATTAAGATTAAATAGACTTTTAATTAGTAATTTCTAAAATTATATAATGCTATAATATTTATTGCGTAATTTTTATAGTATTATATAAGTATAAAAAAGTATCATTAAATTTATAACCATTTTATATTAATTATTATTTATACTTTCTAACTATTGAAAAGTAAGAAGTAAACTTAATCTAGTTTATTTAGGGGAAATTTTAGCTATGAATATAATTGATTTAATAAAAGAAAATGAGAATGAATTATCTCCACAAGAGAGGAAAGTTATATTTTTTATAAAAGATAACCTAAATAATTTTAATAATATATCAATAAAAAATATATCTAAACAATTAAACGTTCAAGAAAGTGTCATAACTAAATCATTATCAAAAATAGGAATTGGAGGGTTTAAAAAATTAAAACTCTTACTTGAGGATTCATATTATTCAATTGATGATAAACTCATTGAAAAGAAAAATATTGATATTTATTTTAGTAAATTAATTGAAAATATTAATTCTTTTAAAAAATCATTTAATAGTGATTCAATAATAAAATTATCAAATCTAATTACATCTATTAATCCAGAAATAATTTTTTTTGCAACAGGTAAAACAGCAAAAATTATTGAACCTTTCTTTTTCAATTTATTAGAATTAAATTTTAAAGTAAAATTGGAAACTTCTCTATATAATCATGAAATATATGATGTTAAAAATAAGTTGATAATTATTTTTACTATTTCTGGAAATAATTCAAAGGTCTTTAGGTATTTAAATTTAATTAAAGAAAAAAACGCTTTAAAAATAATAGGAATAAGCACAAATGAGAGTTTTGCAAATGACTTATTAGATGATCATATTTTTGGAACTGTAAAAAGTTTTTTTACAGATAATAGTAGATCAACTCCATTAATTGAAAAATATACAATTCAATTAATATGTGATGCACTTTTATTAATGATTATTTCAAAATCAAGTGTCAAGAATTTAGAAATGAGAGAAAAAATCTCAACTAAAAATAAAGAATAATTTAATTAATTTATATTTTGTGTAAAAAATATAAATTAATTAAAAATATAAATTACCTTTAAATGAATAAAATTTATTTAGGAGGTAATTATGAAGAAAGAGATTAAAAAAACAAAATTCAAAAAATTTCTTACCACTCTGAGAAGTGGACTAGAACAATTTGGAAGAGCTATTTTAGTTCCAGTAACAGTTATTCCACTTTTAGCTTTAATTGGTTCAATTGGTTATGCTGGTCAAGCTATTGCAACTGAAGTTGGAACATATAGTGGGGGAACAAAAATCGCACTTGATGCTATTAAAAACATTGGTATGATAGCTATTACTAATATAGACTTCTTAGTAGCAATTGGATTAGCAGCAGGACTTGCAAAATCTGAAAAAGTATCTGCAGCTTTATCGGGAATTATGGCTTATGCAGCATTACATTTTGCAGCAAACTTAATGCTTCAAGTTGTATACCCAGAAATGTTAAAAAATGCTAAAGAATATGGTTTAATTACAAGATTTGGAGTTATTTCATTTCAATATAGTGCTTTTGGAGGAATGGTTGCAGGACTTATAGGGTATTATATTCACAAATATACTTATAAATTAAAATTTCCAGAATTTTTATCATTTTTTGGTGGACCAAGATTTTCACCAGTAGCATCTACATTAGTAGCATGAATTATAGGTATGCCAATAGGTGTTGTTTGAATATATATTAATCAAGGATTAAAATCAGTTGGTGAATCTTGACAACATATGGGAGCAGGAGCACCTTTACTATATGGAATTGCCAACAGAGCTTTAATTCCATTTGGTTTACATCAAGTAATTAATTATTTTTTATACTATACATCAGTTGGAGCTACTTGAGTAAATGGAGAAGGAGTTGTAATTGAAGGAATTTATAATGTTGCTATTGCAAAATTAGGAGAAGGTGTCTTTATTACTGCAAAAGATACTTGAATTGTTAATGGAACATTTCCTACAAATATTTTTAGTTTAGGAGGAGCTTCATTGGCTATGTATATGTGTATTCCAAAAGAAAATCGAAAAGTAGCTGGGGGAGCTATTATTTCAGCTATGTTAGCATCTGCATTAGCAGGAACTACTGAACCAATTGAATTCACATTTTTATTTACAGCTCCTGTATTATATGGTTTACATATTATATTTACAGGATTAACTTATATGACAATGTATATATGCGGTTTTGCACAAGTTTCTACAAGGGGAAGTGGAATTATTACTTGACTTGCAGTGGATGCCATGAACTTTAAAAACATACAAAATGTTTGGGGATTATTTATTGTAGGTCCTATTGCTGGAGCAATTTATTTTGGATCATTTTATTATTTAATAAAAAAATTCAATTACAATACACCAGGAAGAGATGGTGAAATTGCAGTAATGATTACAAAAAATAATCCAATTAAAGATCAAGAAAATTTAGAAAATAAAGATTTAAAAGACAAAGCAAAATCTAATAAAAAAGAGCAATATGATGAGGAATTTATTTTGAATATTATTAATGGTTGTGGTGGTAAGGAAAATATTAAAATAATGGCCAATTGCATTACAAGATTGAGAGTTACTTTAGTTGATAAAGATAAATTTAATGCTGAAATAATTAATAAAACAAATTGCTATGGTATAAAAGATATGGGTGATCAAAAACAAATAATTTATGGACCCAGAGTTACTAATATTGCAACGAAAGTTAGAGAATATTTAGGAGTTGAAGACTAGATGCCTTTTGCACAAATAACAAAAAATTTATATTTAGGAGATCAATTTTCAAATAAACTTGACCAACCAAATATGGAATTAAAAATAAGTAATATGTATTATGATATTTTTAAAAAAAATTATTCAAATGAATCTAATGTTTTTTACAATGATTATTTTGTAAAAACAAAAAATAAATTAGCTCTCAATTTATTAGATTCTCATGATCCAGATGATTTTAATGATTATAAGTTTGCATTAGCAATTAAATTTATTAATGAAAATATTAAGGATAATTTAATTTATACACACTGTCAGCTTGGTGTTAGTAGAAGTGCGTCAACAATATTTATATATTTAGTTATTTGTAAAATTTTAAATCAAAATAATTTTGAAGTAGCTTTAAATGAGTATATAAAAAAGTTTTATCCATATATTAAAGTTAATTATGGAATATATAAATATCTAAAAAATAATTTTCCATACACAAACGTTGAAAAAATTTCTAAAATGACATGAGGTGATTTAATTGAATATTAGTTATATAGACTTCGATTGAAATAATGTAATTGCTTATGACCAAAATTTTATAGAAATTTTTAGAGAAAGCTCTTTAATACTTCGAGATTTAAAAAATTATCAACTACTTTTTATTGGAGAAGATGCAATTAAACATTCAAAAAGTGAGGGAAACTTTATTGCAATAAATTTTACAGAAAATTCTAAAATTTTATCAGAAGACAATTTTATTTTATTCATAAATTATTTTAAAGATAAGTATCAATTACTTAATTTTCCAATTATAGTAAATAGATATAACAATAATTATTTTTTTGAAAAAAATAATTTAAAAACTATTGATATTTTAAAATTTTATTCTAATATCTCAAATGAGATGGGATTTATAGATTTAAAATATTCTGAGTTAAATATTTATAATAAAAAATTAAATAAATTATTTAAATTTAATTTAGGAAAACAAAAAATATTAAATTTAATAAATAGATATTTTTATTTAAATCATAATTCAACTTTAAATACAAAGAAAACAAAAGAATTATTAAAACAGATATGAAAGGGTGTAAAAATAAATAATGTTTCTTGTAGAAATTTTAGTACTGGACAAGATAACAATATTAAAATTAATAATGTTAAGGAAATTACAAAAGAGTTAGAAGACAATTTAAATCTAATTTTTAAACAAATACGAAATATTAAAAAATATTACATGAATAGTGAAATAAAGGAAGTTTTTGATTATGTTGATTAGTTTAATTATATTCATTACTGTAGCTCTTATTCTATTTGCAATTTCACTTATTCTTATTTTTATAAATAAAAATAAAAAAAATATTAATTTTAAAGCTGAAAGCAAAAATAAATCATTTATTAAATTTCTACCCATAACATTATTTTGTTCAGGAATACTTGTTTTATTTGTTGGATTAGCAACTTATATATAATTTCTTATTATAGTAGCTTAAATTGATAGAGATTTAATTCTCTATTTTTTATATTTAAAAAAATTAATATAGATTATTTAAATTTTAAAAATATAGCTTAGTTAGTACAAAATTTTTAATGTATTACCTTTTATAAAAGGAATTTATAAAAGGGAAAGATGATATAAATATTTAATAAATAGTAAAATATTTTACTATTTATTAAATATTTTATGATAGTATTTATTTGTAATATAAATCCAGCATTTTTAAATAGATAGATGTTTTTAATATATTTCAAATAATTAAATATAGTAATTAAATTTAAAAAGTTATTTTTAATTCTCGTAAATAATATAACATTTTTAAATATATTATATTATTTAAAAATGTTATATAAAAGAAAAAAAGAAACATCAAAATTATTATCTGTATAGGTTTAATTAAACACTTTTAATAAGTAATGTAAATATCTTAAATAATCATTTGTTTGAAAATGGTTAAGAAAATTTCTAAGTAAATACGTATTTTGCTATTGTATCATTAAGTGTAAATGGTGAGTTTATAACAAAAGTAATAGGAACCTAAGTCAAAAATAAAAATGAAACTGTTTCAATTATTATTTCTAATACTAATTGAGAGAGTGACTTCAAAGATACTTCAAATATTATTGATTATGATAATTTCAAGTATGGTATTTATAAAAATTGTATGAAAAGGATAATTTAATATTAAATATAAAGAAAATTAGCTTGAATAAAAGCAAGTAGAAAGTCATACAATAGTTGAATTATCAACAGGATAGGATGAATCACGTAATACTTCAAGAATTAAATTAACAGTTGTAGCAAAAAATACTTATTATAGTACTATTTCAATTAAAGTTGATTATTAAATTTATGCAAGAACAGCAGAAGTAGCAAATAGTTGCGTTACAAAATTAATTTAAATAGATTATTTTAGTAACCAAATATTAATAATGGACAATTAAAATAATTGTCCATTATTAATATTTAATTAAGGAGATAATAAAATGATAGAAATAAAAAATATATCTAAAATTTTTAAAAAAAATAAGGGAATATTTAATGTTTCATTTTCAATTAAAGATGGTGATTTAACAGGACTAATTGGGGATAATGGAGCAGGAAAAACAACTTTAATTAAATCTATAATGGGAGATTATAAATTAGACGAAGGAGAAATAATTTTTTTTGAGAAAAATAAAAATTTTAGATTATTAATTGGATATTTTCCTGATCAAAATAATTTTCCAAAGTCAGAAAAGATTTATGATTATTGTGAATATATTCTAGATTTAAAAAAAATAAAAATTAAAGATATTAAAACTAAATTTGAAAATTTAGTTAGTATGCTTGGATTAGAAGAGTATATAAATAATACATTTGAAAAATTATCATCAGGAATGCAAAAAAGAGCACTTCTAATTCCCTTATTATTAACGGAGCCAAGGCTTATTATTTTGGATGAACCTACAGAAAATCTGGATGTTAATTCAAGATTGGAGTTTCTAAAACTTATTAAATATTTAGCAATAGAATTTAAAATTATGATATTAATAACTTCACATAATATTAATGAACTTGAAGATTACATTAATAAAATTATTTTTTTAAAGAATGGTAAAATTTGTTATGAAAATAATTTTGACAAATCAAAGGAATCTTTAATTGATTTATATCATAAACATTTAGGCGCTGAAAATGAGAATATGGTATTTGATAAACTAAAGGAGATAAAAAAATAATGACAATTTTTAACCCAATATCTTCAAGAATAATGAAACATACAATGAAGTCAAAGTTTTTTTGAATTACATTTTGTACTTTAATATTCACTACTTTTATTATTGATATTCTTTTTTTAATAAAAATTAAGGGAACGCAATCACAACCAGATAAAGTTGTTGCCTATAATTATATTATTTATGCAACTCTTACTTTTTTTATATTATTATTTGAAATCTTTTTTGCAAATAGGTTTTGAATGAAGGATAAAAGTAATGGAATATTAAATATTGAATATCGTAATGATATATCTATTAATAAAATATTTTGAATAAGATTTATTTCAAATAAATTAATTTTATTGACAATGTTATTATCTTTTTATTTCATAAATGTTTTATTTTTCTCGTTTGTAAAAAATATTTATTTTCAAATTAATTTATTAAATCAAATTATTGTCTTAATAGGGATTATATCAGTTGATATTTTTGTTTCTTCAATTTTTATTATAGTTTCTCAATTTAAAAAACAAGTAACATTTGGTGTTATAGCTGGAGTTTTTATTTTAGTTTTGCCGTTTAATAGTTTCATAAATCTTTTAACTAATCTCTCAAATGAAAGTTATGTCACAGCTGAAAATAATATTAAATACGAAACTACAAAAAGAAGTCATGAATTATATAAATCTAATTCCAATTTCAAACTTTTAGTTGACCAATATTCTAGTTTACCAAGTTATTTAAAACTTAATAATGAATCACAAACTTATATAATAATAGACTCCGAAGAAGATTATGCTCAATTTTTAGCAGATAAGGGAGCATTCTATTTTTTCTCACTCTATAAAGAAAAATTTCCTTATAATAGATTTTATAATTTCAATGAAGAAGAGTTTAAAAATAACTTAATTTTTCAATTTATTGAACAAAGTAATAAATTATTTGAGCTTGAATCTGTAAAACCAATTAACAATTCTTCTGAAAGTATTGAAGAAATATGAGCTGATAGTTACTATTCAATTAATTCTAAAGAAAATATAGTTTTAGATGGAAAATATAATTTTAATGAATTAATTAAAAAACTTAAAGTTTTTTACAAAAATGATCAAGAAAAATTAGAAATTATTAGTTTAGTTAATTTTTATTGTATAAATGTTTTAAGTGTAAATAGAGATCTTTCTTTTTTAGAACTAGGGGATAGAGAATTTCTTTATGGTGAATCATTAGTTAAAACTGTTATTGATACAAATATGAATCCAGGAGTTATGATCTTTGAAAAGGGATTATTAGATATAATTAATGCTTACTATAATGTAAATAAAAACTATAGCCATGAAATAAACGAAAATAATAATGAATTTGCCATTTCTCAAACAAAAAAATTGTATTGAAAAAGTTTTATAAATCCATTCTTTGTTCTTAATGAAATCCAAACATTTAATTATTTTAATAATAAATATCAACAAAATATATTATTATCTAACTCTTCTGCTTTTCCATCAGAAAATTATACTTATTATCACTTTGTTCTAAAAGATAATTTACAAGATACAAATTTTCCAAATGAGTCAATGGTTAAAAAAATTGATGTAAAGAATTTGAGTTTTCTAATAATAATTAATTTTATTTTGTGTTATATAATATCATTTTCACTGTTATTAATCTCATTTAAATTATTTAAAAAATATTTACAAATTTAATAATTGATAAATATATATTATTTGTAATGTATATTTATCATAACTTATTGAATTTTTAATATTATTTATTGCACTACTTTTAGTAGGTTTAAACTTCATTAATTAACTCTTGTAAAATAATGAAATCTACTGAGTATAGTTTATAAAAATTATTATAAACATTTATATTGTTTACAGAAAATTATCAAAATAATTAATTGAATTGCTATATTATAAAAAAGTCAAGATTTTTAAAAAGTTTATTTATATAAATTTAATGAAAACAACTATAAGTTTATACTAATTAATTAAATTAAAAGACTTTATATAAATTGCTAAAATACAATATATATAGAAAAGTTCAATTTTATATCAGAAAAAGAATTAGAAATTTTATTATAAACCTAGAGCATTAAATTTAATAAAAATGAAAAATCTAAAAGTAAAAATATTTAGAAATTTATTCACTTTTTTTATAAAAAGTAATTTGAAATTTAAATAATTCTTATTTAAATTAATCTCTTTGTAAAATTATTTTATGGAATACTAGCAATTGCTAGTATATTTTTATTTTTAACAATTAAAGCTATTGAAAGTCTATAATATATATAAGATGTAATGAGGTAAGCAATGATAAAAAGTATAAGAGAGGAATTAATTAAAATAAGTCAGTCAAATGTTAATGATTCATCAACTATAATTTCAAAAGAAATTATAAAAAATTATGATAATTATATTTTTTTAAGTCAAAAAGAGCTTGCAAATAAATGTTTTGTTTCAGAATCATTAATTACATATTTTGCCAAGAAGATGAATTATACAGGCTATCGTGAGTTAGTATCTCGTTTAAAATTGGAGCGTGATTTATATAATATGGATAATCCAATTAAATTAGAAGATAACTCAATTGGAAATTATCGACAAGAGTTTGAAAAAACTTTGAGTTCAATTGATGCTCAAAATTTAGAAATAATAAAAACCATTGACTTTCTTAAAAATGCTAAAAGAATATTTATTTTGAGTAGTTATGATCAAGTTAATAATGCAGAATCTTTGTTTAATATTATGCAAATACAAGGGAAAGATGTACATTTTTCTAAATACCGAAAAACTAATGGTTATTATGTTAATGAGTTAACAGAAGAAGATGCTGCCTTTTTTTTAGTATCTGGATTAGATAATAATAGCTTAGTTAATTATTATGAAAGATTATTTAAAAATAATTGCAAAAGAATTGTAGTTGTTTCTAATAGTCAAGCATATAAATTTAAAGAACCTGATTCTTTAATAGTTATTCAAAATATTGAAAAGCACGAAATTTATGAGACTGCTCGTTCTTCATATATTTATTATTTATTAAATTTTATTTTAATAAATATTTAGTTTTTTAAACTACTTTAATGTTTTTGCATTAATTTAAAGTAGTATTTTTTTTATTGTAATTATCGTATTTCACTATTAAATAGTTAATGAAGGAGAAGGAAAAAGGATATGAAAATTAATTTATATGCACCTTGTGATGGAATAATACATCCGATTGAAGATTTAAATGATGGTGTATTTTCGCAAAAAGCTTTAGGTGATGGCTTTTTTATCGAACCAATAACTAATACTATTTGCTCACCACTTGAAAGTGCAACAGTAAGTTTGATTTTTGAAACCCAACATGCTTTTTATATTGAAAATAAAAAAACAAGATTATTAATTCATATTGGAATTGATACAGTTGCTTTAAATGGTGATGGATTTAAAACAGCGGTTACACTAAATCAAAAAATTAAAAAAAATGATATTTTAACGTCAATAGATTTTGAGCTTTTGGAAAAAAGAAACTTAAATAAAGCAATTATAGTTGCAATTGATTCAGAAAAGGGTGAATCAATATTACATTTAAAAATATCAAAGAATCAAATTAAACAAGGACAATTAATAGGTTATTTGGAAGTTAAAAAAAGTCCAATAAAAACAGAAAAAAGTAATCTTTGAAAAGATATTAGTGAAGATATTTTAAAGAATGTTGGGGGAAATAATAATTTTAATTCCTATTACAATTGTATGACAAGATTAAGGATAAAAATTAATGATAAACAGTTAGTAGATGAAGATACATTAAAAAATCTTGCTAAGGTTAAAGGAATCAATTGAAGTGGCAATGAGCTTCAAATTATTATTGGTGGAGATGCTTATAAAGTAAAAGATGAATTTGATTTTATTTTAAAATCAAAGAATATTAAAACAGAGAAAAAAGGTGCTTGAAGAACAATAACTCAGTTTATTTCAAATGTAATGATACCAGCACTACCAGTTTTAATGGCAACTGGTATTATTGCAGGAATTCAAGCTTTATTTGCTCAATTTGGTTGAGTTCAAGTTCCAAGTGCTGAACTACCTGAAACACAGTTAAACTTATTTTCAATGCTTTTATTTATTGGTTCAAAAGTTGGTTTGGAAATGATAGGAATTGTTTTTTGTTATAATACTGTCAAGTATCTTGGTGGAGATCCAATAATGGGAATCTTTTTAGGAATTGCTTTAACCACAAGACACTTCTTAGGTTCTGGTTTTGGTGAGGGGGCTTTAAATTGACAACATGATGGTAAGGGATATTATTTATTTCAATTATTTGGTAATAAAATTTATATTAAAGGCTATGAATCAAGTATTATTCCTTTAATAACTGGTGGTATTTTCTTATTTTATGTTGATAAGTTTGTTAAAAAATGAATGCCAGGCGCAGTTGACATTGTATTTAGACCAGCAATTGTCTTTATGACAGCATTTGTAGCAACACTATTTATAATAGGTCCAATTACAGGAATAATTGAACAATTACTCGGTCAAAGTGTTATTGCAATTGGAGATTTACCAATTGGTTTAGGTGTTGCAATATTTTGCGGGTTTTGACAAATTTTGGTTTTGACAGGTGTTCATATTGCAGTTGCTAATGCTGTAAAATTTCCAATTATGGCAAATCAAGGTTCATCAATGTTAGCTGCTGGATTTGGAATTGCCATCTTGGCTCAATTTGGAGCTTGTATTGGGGTATTCTTAAGAACTCGTGATCAAAAACTGAAGCAAGCTGCAGTAGGAGCAATGCCTTCAATAATTTTTGGTATTAGTGAACCTACAATTTTTGGAGTTAATCTACCAAAAATTAGACCATTTGTTTGTGGATCAATTGCGGCTTTTTTTGGAGGTATGTTATCAGGAATTTTAAAATTAGATGCTGATGTAATTGGTGGTGGTGGTTTTTTGCAAATAATGTGATTTACAGATAGCATATTAGAAATGATTCTTTATTTAATGGTATTGCTTATAACAATTACAATTGCTTGCCTTTTAACTTTAACATTCTTTAGTGAGAGAAAAACTGAATTAAAACAAGTGAAAACATTAAATTGATCAATTAAAAAATATTTAGTTATAAATAATAGAGTTTCTAAAAAGGAGTATAATTTATTATTGAATGATAAAGAAAAAAATATAATAGTTGACCTTAATAATAACAAAAAAGAATATTATAAATATGAAAAACTAAAATTGGAAGAAATTAAATTAAAACAAAAGCTTGAAAATAGTGCAGCTGGAAAGATTAATAATAAAAATTTTGAAAATAAAATAAATGATATTAAGGTTAATTTAAAAGAGCAAGAAATTGTGATTAATGATTTTAACAAAAAAATGATAAAAGTAATTGATAATTATTTAACAGAGATTTCTTACGTGTCTAAGAATAATGAACTTCTTATTTTAAGAAACGATTATTTAAATAGTTTAAACTCATTATTTAATATTTATAATAATAGAGAAAAAATGGAAAGTCATTTGGAAGTTACTAATTTAAATTTTAAAAATAAATTATTGTATGTATTTAGAAAATAAAAGGAGAAAATATGAAAAAAATAGGTAAAGATTTTTTATGAGGTGCATCAACAAGTGCATATCAATTCGAGGGAGGTTTTGATAGTGATGGTAAAGGTTTATCAATTCAAGATGTAAAGGAAATTTTAAATAAAGAAACCTCAGATTTTAAAGTTGCTTCAGATCACTACAACCATTGAAAAGAAGATGTGACTTTAATGGCTCAGATGGGGTTTAAATCTTATCGTTTTTCAATTTCATGAACAAGAATAATTCCTAATGGAATTGGTGAAATCAATAAAAAGGGAGTGGAATTTTATAGTAATTTAATTGATGAGTTATTAAAACATAAAATTGAACCAGTAGTAACAATGTTTCACTTTGATATGCCAAATGAACTTGAAAAAATTGGGGGATGAGCAAATCGCAAAGTGATCACTGCTTATGTTAATTATGCAAATGTTTTATTTGATAATTTTGGTGACCGTATTAAATATTGAATTACAATAAATGAACAAAATGTTTTACTATTACAAGGACCTATTGTGGGAATTAAAAGACCTCAAAATTGTAATGTTTTAAAACATGTTTTTCAGATGAATCACAATATTACAGTAGCACAAGCTCTTGTGATGGAAGAATGTCATAAAAGATTTGATAGTAAAGTTAAAATTGGAACAGCCCCAAATATTTCGTCAATTTATCCTGCTAGTTGTAAACCAGAAGATATTGTTGCTTCAAAAAATATTGCTGTTTTAAGAAATTGATTTTATCTTGATATTATTGTAAAAGGTATTTATAATCGTATTTTATTAGCCCTTTTAGAAGAGCAAAATGCTATGTTTGAAATTAGACAAGGAGATATGGAAATAATAAAAAAGGCAAATCCAGATTTTATTGCTTTTAACTATTACACGACAACAACAGTTAAAATGAATGAAAAAATTGATAATTATAAATTACCAGATCAAGAGCGTGTTTTTGGTTTTCCAGGATTTGGTCAAACAGTTTCAAATGCAAATTTGGCAAAAACTCAATTTGGATGAGAAATTGATCCAAAGGGGTTAAAAGTTACTTTACTAGAATTACAAGAGAGATACAATTTACCAGTAATTATTACCGAAAATGGAATTGGTGCTTATGATAAATTAGAAGAGGGAAAAATTAATGATGATTATAGAATTAATTATTTAAAGTCCCATATTGAAGCTATTAAAGAAGCTGTTAATGAGGGATCACAAGTATTTGGTTATAATTGTTGGAGTGCTTTTGATTTAATTTCAGTTCATGAAGGAATTTCAAAAAGGTACGGTTTAATTTATATTGATCGTGAAGAAAAAGATATTAAAACAGCAAGAAGAATTAGAAAAAAAAGTTCTTATTGATATGAGAAAGTAATTAAGAGTAATGGTGAAAATTTATAAACTTAAAAAACAAGAATAGTAAAGAGTCTTGTTTTTTTTTTTTTTTTTTAAAAAAAAAAAAAAAAACAAACAAACAAACAAACCTTTCTAAATATATAAAATTTATTTTGTATAAAACCTAATAAGTGAAAAAATAAATTATTATTAAATATAAATACAACTTATTCATTTTTTTTAATTATTTTTTTATTGATAAAAATATTTTTATATTAACTATGTTCAATTCATAAAAAAAATATCCCTTAAATACTAGCTTACAATAAAATAAAACACTTTAATAGTTTCTTAAATTAACTTTTTTAAGACACAACTAATATTTTCAATACTTAAAGATTAAAATATTTTTTTTCATTTCTTCATTATTATGAAGGTATAGATTTAATTGAAAGGAGAAATTTAATTAAGAAAGGTAAAAAAATTAAATTAAATTATTTAATTTTTAAGAAAGGATACACAATGTTAAAAATAAGTTTATTGAATTTATTGCTTTTATCAAATCCAGTATTAACTAGTGTGAATAATGTTTGTATAGAAAATGAAAATATTTATTCAAGTAAAAATGAATATCTTACTAATAATTCAAAAGTTTTAGAAAATCATATAGAAGAAAACTTAAAAATGTCACATTCATATTTAGTGCCAACAGGTTACTTTTTAAAAAGTGGAGAAAAATATAAAATAAAGTTAAATAAAAAAGTATCAGAGAGTGATAACATTGGAATTAGTATTGGACAAAATGGTAGATATGATAATTCAAATTTAGTTTCGGGTTTTCAACATTTTCTTATTGATAAAGAAAGTGATGAAATAGAATTTGTTGCTGATAGAGATGGAGTATTATATATTTATGATAATTTAGGCAATAGAACTTATTCGTTAAAAACTATTAGCGGAAATAATTTTATTAAAATACCAACTTATATTTTAGGGAAAACTAATTTAAATGAATTCCTTTGAGAAGTAGATCAAACAGAGTCAAAATTTATTGAATTTATTAGTGAAAATACTATTTCAACAATTCAAACAAGATGATTTAAAGAAGTAGATCGCAATAAAATTAATCTAGAAAAAAGTTTAACCTATTTCGATAATTTTTGAAAATGATCAAATCAATTTTATGGATTAGATCAAAACTCAAATGGAATAAATAAAAAATATAATAATTATGTTCATCTTGCAAATCCAGATACAGGTCCAGGTGCAGCTTTTGCAGCAAATCAATATCTAGGTTTTTGAGGTAAAAGTAATGTAAAATATTTATTTGAAAGACAAGTGGATAATTTATGAGGTTTATATCATGAGTTAGGTCATACTTACCAAACTCCAGATTATATATGAAGTGGAATGTTAGAAGTTACTGTAAATTTATCAGCACTTTATATTCAAGAAAATTTAGGTATTGGATTATCAATTGATAATGCTTCTAACCAAAAGAGAGTAAAGGAGTATTTGAGCAAACCTAATGAAGAAAAGGACTTTCAAAGTATTAGAGATTTAACACAATCATTAACAATGTTTTATCAATTGCAAACTTCATTTGGACCTAAATTTTATCCATACTTGTCACAATTTTATAGGGCACAATTCTTAGTTGAAAAAGACTTTGATAAAATCAATAAATACATTTATATGACTTCATTTGTAAGTGGCTATAATCTTTCTAAATTTTTTGATGAGTGAGGATTGAAAATGACTTCAGAAACCAGAGAAGCAATTTCAAAATTTAAACCTCTTGATAAAAAAATTTGATTAAATCACACTGAGCCTAATATTAAAATTGTTCAAGAAGATATTTCAAAAAAATATGAGAAACAAAAAGAAATTGAGATTTATCAAAGAAGTAATTTAACTCCAGAATTTGGAACAACATTTTTATCTGCTAAAGATGTTGAAAAGTATTTTTATTCACCAACTTCATCAAATTATAATTCACTTGTAAATAATAAATGAAACTCAAAAAATATAAGGGTAAATAAAATAAATTATGGTGTAGTTGAGTTTGTATTAAATAAAGATGGTTTTTTACCTGAAAAATATTATATTAATACTGAGTTTAAAGATATTAAAACAAAAATAGAATTTTATGGAATTGGAACAAATAAATATGGAGAAATGTATTTAAATACAATCGATAAAAAATTATTTTTACTAGGAAATGGTTCTGGAAAATGAGTTAATGACGGATATAATAATAAAAAATATTATGAGATTAATATTTATGATGAAAAGGGAAAATTATTTAAAAATGAAGTTATTAAAGGAAATGAATCAATTACTAAATATCAATCAACAAATTTTTGAAAAAATGGAATGGACTATAAAGAAGGTTATAGGATTGAATTATCAGTTGGAGAAAATCATAAAATGACTTATTATTCTGATGTAAATAAGTCTATGACTTTTAAACAGCTTTCACCTAAAGCACAGTATGAAAATTATGTTTTTAAAATAAATAATGGAGATATATTATTTGATTCTTATTATATAAAATAGTAATCTAAGCTATATTTTTATTTTTAATAAAATAATATCTAATTTCACTTATTACTAATTAATAAATGAAATTAGTTTTTATTTTAAAAAATCTAATCTCTAAAAAGTTAAATTTGGATTATTAAAACCATTTGACATATAAAAAATCTCATTATTAACTTTACTGAAATTGTTAAATTAATGAAAAACTTGCGACAAATCAATTTGTTTTTTCAAATTTTATTTGTAAGGATGACAGTTTTAATATATTTTTTATTTAAAAAAATATTTTTAAAATGATAAAATATTTTTAGTAGATAATCTATAAAAAGGAGGTAAAACAATTGAGAAAAATATTAAGTTTATTAGGAGAAATTTCCCTAGTTATTTCTTCATCATCATCTGTTGTATCATGTTTTGATACAAGACCAATCATTGATCATACTTTTAAAGATGAATTTGTAATATTTGATTTAGGAACAATATCGGGAAATGAAGATATTCCAAGTATTGAAATTATATATAATGCAATTACAAAGGCACATGAAAATGTTGTGGATTGAGGATGAGCAGTACCAATAGAAGATATTTTGTTTGTTAATGAACCAACAATTAAATTGTGCACTATCAGAGTTATGGAAGGTCGCGATCAACCAACTCTTACAGGAGAAGTGCAATTTACATATACTTATAAGAAAATAGAAAAAAGTGAAATGAACTTTTATTCAAGTGGTCAAAAGGATAACTTTATAAAAAGAGATGCAACAATGGAATAAAGTGCAAAAATTATAAAATTCACTATTATTTGAAAATCAATAGAAAATACTATCATAGTCAATTATCTAGTTTTACAGTTCCTTCTAATTATTGTTCAACAAGACAATCAGAATTATGTGAGTATATTGCTTTTAATTTTTAAATAAATTATTTACATTTTTTTGAGAAATACAATTTATATTCCAATTGATAGGCAAATTATTTTTATCAATTAGAATCAGAGGTACCTAAGATTTTTAAATTTTTAGCCTTAATAAAGATGTGCAGTATCATTTAATGTATAAAAAAATTATCAAAGAAGTAAGTGTCCATTTTTAGATAAATAATTGAAAAGTTAAAAAAATATATTGAATTACTTTAAAAAAATAAATAGAGATTTAATTTTTTTATAAAAAATATGCTAATCAAATTTTGAATATAAAATTATTAATAAATAATATTTTGGAATAGACAGTTAATAATTTTTATAGATTTTAATTTAGATGTAATAGGGGATATAAAATGAAAAAAGAGATGTATAAATTAGAAGATGAATTAAATTCCAAAAAAATTCCAAAAAAATATAAAAATAATATTCAAGATAAAAGAAATAATTTTTGATTATATATAATATTTTTTGCTATAGTAGTAATTGCTGCTGTAACTATAATAATTTTATTTGCTTTAAGTGATAATTATTATCTCCAATTAATTGACTTTGGAAATGGAACTTTATTATTAATTTTTCTGCTATTTTTTCCATATTTAATAAAAATAATTATAGATAAATATAATATAATGATAATGAATAAACACTCTAATAAAATAAAAAAAATAAATTGAACAAAATTATTTGAAATTTATAATAATAATCAATTTATAATAGAAGAAATCAAATTAAATAAATTATATTTAACAGATTATTTATTTTGTAAATTATTATTAAGTAAGAAAATTAAGGCCATTGAAATAAATAATGAATTTAAAATAAGTTTTAATGATCTTTCATTTAGTATTAAATTCTGTAATATATCTTTAGATAAAGATGATAACTTTTTATTATTAAATAAAAAAATAACTTTCAATAAAATAATGTCATTAGATGAAATTAAAAAGGTTTTAAATATAAATATTGTTGAATTTATAAATGTCAATGAATCATCAACAGAAGTTATTATTAACACTATTATCTGCTCAAAAAATGAATTATTTGGAAATTATAAAAGTAAAATAACTTATTTAAAAATGTATGATTTTGAAATTACAAAAAAAATTTTTGGATTATATTCTCAAAAAAAATATAATAAAAATAATTTTTTGGAAACTTATAAAATATATATTGAAAATGATATTAATACAATTAAGGACTTGCTGATTTTACAAAATAGTGCATTAAATTAGATTGTTTAATTTTCTATTTGTCTAAAAAATTATAAATTTTTTAGTGAATTTATAATTAAGAAAACATTTGTAAGGGAATTTAATTTCTTTAATCGTGAAATTTATTAGTGCAAAAAAATTTTAGCTATTGAAAAAAGATATAATACTATTTCTGCAGTCAGTATATGCAGAAATATTAAACCTATAGATTTGATTAAATTTCATTTACAAAATAATGAACTAAGAACTTTACTAAATTAAAGTGATTTATAAATGAGCAATTTTTTATTTTATATATTAGAACTTATATTTTTATATGAGTATGAAATATAATCAAAATAAAAAAATAATGATTTAGCATTTAACATATTAAACCCTTATATGAGAAAGTATAATAAAGGTTTTATATAAAAGGAAAAGTAATTTTTAAATAAAAATTCTAGTATATTACATAAAATATTACATGTGGCCAAATTTAATTTAAAATGGAGGAGTTAAAATGAAAAATGAAGATATAAAACAGGAGTTAGATAAAATTAAAATTTTTAAAAAAAATAATGAAAAATTGGATAAAAGTAATAAGAAAATATATTTTATTATTAATTTTATTATTTTAATTTGTATATACATAGCGATTTCTTTTATAATAATTTTTGTATCTTTATCAATGGAAAGTCAGCTTTTTTTGCTACTTGCAGAAATTTTAATAGCTCCCATTTTTTTATTAATTGCTTTTATTTTTAGTTTTTTTATATCTTTTCACAAAAGATATAAATTAAATAGAATAAATAAGAAAATATCTCAATTAGAGAATATAAATTGAATAAGTTTATATAAACTACTTAATGAAAATGATTTTAATATAATTAATATTAAATTAGAGAGGCAATTTATTGAATATAATTTATTAAAAAAACTATTAATTACTCATTCAATCAATAGCTTAATTATTAATAATGAAGTAACAATAATTAAAAATCATGAAGAAATTAGGATAAATTTTTCTAAAATATCATTGGATGAAGAGCTTAAATATGTACAACTAACTCAAAAAATATACTTTAATAGAAAATTATCTAATTCTGAAATAAATAGAATTTTTAAAGGAAAGGAAAATAATATTATAGTGGATAGGAACACTTTAAAAACAACAAAGATTACACGTATTATTAATTTATGTTTAGAAGTAGAATTAATTAAATATTCCAAAAATTATAAAAATAAATATTTAATTTCCTATGGAGCATATTTAAATTCACTTATTTTTGGATTACATTTACAAAAAAACTATAAGAAAATTAATTATGTAGAACATTATAAAACCATTATTCTAAATGATATTTCCATTTTAGAAAAAATACTTAAATATTAATTACTCTAAATATTATTATTAGCTGGAAGATCATCAAATTACTTATCATTCTGATAAATTAAATATTTTAAACAGGTTTTACCTAAAGCACAGGAAGTTTTAAAAATAACTTTAACTATATTGGGCAAATTCTCTTCAAATTTATTTTTGATATTATGAGAATTTTATTTGCATCATTTTTAAGCTATAAAATTAAATCAATCTTTTGAAGATGTTATAAAGGATTTTTATATATACAATATCAGACATATTCTATTTTCCAAATAATGTAAAGAAATTATAGTTTATTATAAACTTAAGTAAAGTTAGTAAATATAGGTTTGATTTAGATTTTAATAAAATTAATATAACAAATTATTTTTTATATAATCAAATGTTTTAAAATAATTATAAAAATATTGATGTAAATATTTAGCACATATAGTAGTTGGTATAACTTAGTAAATTAATATAAATAGTTAAGATAAAATATAGTTTCAAATATTTCAGAGAAATTTGGACCTATAATCATAATTTAATAACTAAAAAATGTGATAAAATATTAAAAATTAGATAAATAAAAACTAAAACTTAATTTTTAAAAAGAAGGGATTTTAAAATTATTAAGAAAATCAACGATGATAATAAATTAGAAAAATATAATATTGTATATAAAAAACATAAAGAAACTTTAGAAGCAATGAATACGCTGAAAAGACAAGAAAATGAGTGATATGCCAGTGGCAGAGGTGCAAACTCTGTTATAAAAAGATATGGTAGTAGAGAGGAAATTTTAAAATTTAGTAATCTTGCAAATAATGCTGATTTTTTTTATAGACCAATTTCATACTCGTTATAATATAGGTTATACTGAAGGCTTAAAATCAGATCTAAAATCAAAAAATGAATTAGATTTTAGTGCAGATGATAGTACTATAGGATTGGGTGAATATATATCAATATGTAGTTTGTTTAATTATTTTCATACAACTAAGAAATTAAAATATTTCACAGATCAATAAATTGATGAATTTTATTTTAAACCATTTAACAGTAAAAACATTGAACATAAAAACTCTATTTTTAATGCAAGAACAAAAGCAGTTCCATGAAAAATTTGAGAAAATAGTAATTTTAGATATGATATTAAATTTCGAGAAGAAATGAAAACTATTTTAAGGAAGTGATTACCAAAAAATACTTGAAAAAATATAAAAATTGGTTCAAGCACATCTACAATGCATTCTTCATCTTCTGAAAGATGATTATTAAAATATAAAGTTCCTGTTCTATTTTCATTTGTTATAAATAATTTTGCACATAATGTAGTTATTTATGGTTATGCTGAAAAAAACAATGAATATGCTGTACATTTTGGTTGAGGTGGTGAACAATATTCTAAAGTTATAATGGATAAAGATAAAATGTGAAGCTATTTTGGTATTGGCTTTTAATTAGCAATTAAGGAGATATAAAAAATGAAAAAATTATTAACATTATTTTGTGGTATCTCACTTATTACAAGTTCAACGTTATTGACTTCTTCATGTTGATGAACGACAACTCCTCCATCAATTTCACGTGATCCATATCAAATGGATGAGTGGTATTCAACACCTTTATCAAAAGGTTTGATTGAATTAACAGATTCTATAAAGAATATAACTTTTTCTAATTCAGAAGCATTAATTTTACAATCAAATCAAGCTTTAAAAAAATATATTGATAAAGAAAATCTTATTTTTAATGAAGATATTTTTTATAAGTTTAATTATTATGAAAGTTGAAGTGAATGAGAGGAATTTTTATTAAAACCAGAAGAAATAGGTAAATCCAAGGAACTTTATTGCTTTTATGTTGTTAAAGAAGAAAATGGTAAATATATTACAATCAGTCAAAAATTTCAAAGGATTTATCGAGAAGAAGAAAATGCAATATATGGAGAGGCTATGTTTCTTATTTTTAAGCAGTTGAAAGATTTAACTATTAATATTAATTAGTAATTTTAAGTAACCTATCTCAATAAAAATTGAGTAATGAAAAAACCTAAAAAAGAAGGATTTAATTAATTTGCTGAATAAATTAAATTTCATTATAATATTTTCTTTTATTAAATTAGAAAGATTTATAGTTTATTTGATAGAATAAAATTGAAAGAAATTAAGGGGAAATTAAATATGAAAAAATTATTAAATATATTGGGTGGAGCTTTATTTGCTACAAGTAGTGCAACTGTTACAATGAATACTGTTTCATGTGAAAAAGAATACACAAAAGATGACTTTGAAAAACTTGTTAAAGAAATATCTAATTTGGATGAAAGTAAATATACAGAGGAATCTATTGCTTATCTTTTTAAAATTTTAGAAGAAACTACATCAGAAGTTAATGAAGGAAAAAATATTAATGTAAATTATACAAAGTTAAAAAAGGCTTTTGAGAGTTTAGTATTAAAAGAAACTGAAAATGGAGAATTAAAAGAATATAAATTGAAAGATTTGTTTGATAATTCACTTTTTGAAGGTGATGCAATTAAACTTAATATTGTTTTTGACAGTCAACTGGACTATGAAAACAGAACAAAAGACAATTCTGCTATAAGAAATTGAATTTGAAATCAAATGCAAAAGAAATACATAAGTCAAAAGTTTGAGTTAAAAAAATGATAGAGAAAGAATTTAAAGATAATACATCAACTTTGGAAAAAGAATTAGATATTGAACATGAAACAAATTTTGAAATTACAAAAAACTTAATTAGTGAAATTGAAAAAGCTCAAGTAAAATCTGGGAGTATAAAAATCAAATATAAATTTTCAATTAAGTCATAAATAGAATTAATATTCTTTAAAAGGGGGTAAAAAATATGAAAAAACTATTAACATTTTTAAGCGTAACAATGCTATCGACTAGTTCTGTTGAAGCAACATTTGCTACAGTTTCTTGTGGAGAAACATTTACAAGAGATGATTTAAATAAATTATTAAAGGAAGCTAGTAAAATAGATAGAACAAAATATACAAAAGAGTCTTATTCAAATATGCAATTAGCATTTTTAGAAGCTACAAGTGCATGAATTACAAATAAAAATATAAGTTCAAATTACATTAAATTAAAAAAAGCTATTGATGACTTAGTTCTACTTGAAACAAAATAGCAAATTTGATTTAAATAAATTTCAAATAATAATATAAATTGTGAATTTTAAAATTCATTTTATACTTAATTAAGTTAAATAGAATACTAGAATAACTTGTATTCTATTTTTTTGTTTGGTCATTTATTTAAAAAACTAGCTATTTTATTTTTTTACTCAATTTAATTATTTTAGTAACAGTCACATGAATAGGATGAGCAATTCTCTTAACTTTCAATCAAAACGTTATATTTATTGTAATTTATTTTAAATTTTGACTTTAAAGAAAGAAATTTTGAAAGGAATCTATAAACAAAAAAAGAATGAAAAATAATATTTTTAAATAATTCTATTAATATTGGATGAAAAAATATAAAAAAAGTTTTATAATTATTATATGAATAAAAATTGAAAAAAGTTTAATTTTGAAGTTAATTTAACTAAACTAGTTGAAATTCTAGAAATAATTAAAAGTGGAAAAAATATACTTGTGGATTTTGAATCTTTTAATTTAAGTCCTGAAATTAAAAACTTTCCCTTAGTATTTGGATACTCTCAATTAGAATTTAATAGAATAAGTCATTTTTTTTATTAAAGAGTATAAAAGCATTTTTATACCATATAAAATAAAAAGTCCAGAAAATTTTTGAAAGTATGAACTAAGGAAATGATTTAAAAAATATAAAGAAAAAAAATTTATTTTTTTAGGTTCTAAACTTGAATTAGAACTATTTAATAAGTTTATTGGAATTAAAAACAATAATTTTAGTCATCTAGAATTATATGATTTATTAAAAGAACCAGTATTTATTTGAATAAAACCTAAGACAGAACTTCTTGAAACAAAATTGTAAACTTTATTATGGAGGATTATAAAACAGTAATTGATGCAAGGAAAATAAATGAGTTTTTTCATATTATTTAAATGATAAAGAATGAAAAAATAGAGAAAGATATATTACTGAAGTCAAAGAAAAAAATAAAAAAGACTTGCAGACAATGATTGAAATTTTAAATTGACTTAATAAATTAATTATATAATGTGAATAGTTGATAAGAGACCTATCAAGGAGCTAACAAGTTTCTTGACTTTTTTATTTTGCTATAAATTTATACTAAAAGAATTTTGTAAAAAATGAGTCAAGATTTATGCTTTAAACAAATTGGATTTTAATTAAAATATTTATCTTGTAAAATTGCAAAAAAATATTTTAATTAAAGATAAAAAAACAATTTAAAACTGAATTTGAAAATATAGATTATGAAATTAAAATAAGGTAGGTGGATCATTAATCAAAGATTATAGAGAAGGAACTGTTAAAAATATTTATGTAAATATAATATTTCAAATGATAGTTTTGATGAATTAGAATTTAAAATCTAAAAATAATAAGCTTACAGAAATTTTGGTAAATATTATTTTATTTTTATAATCATATTACTATTTGTTAGACATTGAATGGGTCAAAAATAGAGATATGATATAAATCTCTATACACTAGATTTTGTGGATTACACTACATTTTTTATGCAACTTTTATTTACTAAAATCAAAAATCTAAATTATAAAATGTATAATCATTTTATAAGTAAAAAAAGGGAAAATATATGAGAAAATTATTATCAATATTAGGGTCAATAGGACTATTAGCATCAACAGGTGTAACAGTTACAGCTTGCAATCCGAAACAAGAAAAGCTTATAATACCAGCTTTTCCAGCAACCGTTGAAGAGGCACAAAAAATTATATCAGATTTATCTAAACCATATGCACTTACTAAATTAGAGATTAATAAATTGAAAGCAAAAGAAAATTCTGATAACTTAACTGAAATTTTAAACTTAATTATTAAAAATAAATTTAATGAGTACGAGTCAATTATATATGCTTCAATTTTTAAAATTGTAGAATTGGAAGGTAATGAATCAGAAATTAAAATATGAGAATTTGATGAAGATAATATGAATGTTGAAGAAATTGAAATATCAATAAATGTATATTTAAAAGATTCTGAAAATGACCTTTTTTACTCTCTAGAAAAGAACATTAATTCAAAAACCACATTTCCAAATGAAGTTATTGGTAGAGAAAAAATGATAAATAATTTGAAAGATATTCGCAAATGATGATTAGATGGAAAAAATTTAGAAGCACTCAGTGATCAGTTTCGTATTTCTGAAGTGTCTTTAAAGAATCAAGAAGTAGATGAAGCTCTTGAAAAGGTTATTAGATGAAGCAAAAATGAACATATAACAATTGAAACTATTGAATTTGTTTCATGATTATGACCAAGCAATGAAACAGAGAGTAATTCATTTGCTGTTAGACCTAAAAATAATGATAAATTTCTTGGATTAGCAATGTTTGAATGAAGTTATATTTAATTTTTTCAAATATATTAGTAATAGGTTAATTGAATTAGGAATAGAATTATTAAAAAATAAATTTAGTTTTAATTCTTTTTTATCTATTAGTAAAATATTTTGCATATCAATTTTATAAAAACTTGGATAAAAAATTGCAAATAATAAAATTAATTGCAAAATAAAGAATGCATTATATGCACAAACTCAGTTTTATTTGGATGATTTTGGTATCTTTTCTAATTATTTTCTATATATAAAACTGGTCATATAATTAGAAATACTTTCCTTATGTTAATTTGTACAATATTGAATTTAATCGGAATTTAATTGAAGATTAGCATAATTTTAATTATAAAAGCTTAGTTTATTACAGCATAAAAACGAATTATTAGATCTAATAATTCGAAAGAAATAGTGAATGATATTGATAAACATATAAAAAATCAAAAAGATAATCAAAATTTAGTCTCAATGTTTTATGAAAATGAATAGAAATTTGTTGATAAAAAAGGCAATGAGAGAAGCCAAAATGAAAAGCACAATTTTAGGATTAAAAAGTAAAGGAAAAATACTATAAACATTCTAATTTATTTCCCACAAAAATCACTAGTAAAAAAAGTAGAGTTATTACAAACTTTATGAAGAAGACTTAAAAACACTGAAGAATATAAAGGTTATTTGAAAAATGTGAAAACTTAAAATTTTAAATAATTTTAAGTTTTTAATCAGAATTAGCTAATTTTAGGTTTCCCAAATAGTTATATCAATTTGCAAAATGTATCTCAGATAAGCATTATAGAATAAGGGTTATTAATGACTAAAATTGATGATATCATTTTATTTTTATAGTGATATTTACTATTTTTAGACATTCAATGGGTAATAATATATATGATAAATCTCTATACACTAGATTTCCTGGATTACACAACATTTTTATTTAAATTTTATTTAAATAAAAATTAAAAACTTAAATTAAAAATGTATAATTAAATAAAAGGGGAAAAATATATGAGAAAATTATTAGCAATATTAGGGTCAATAGGACTATTAGCATCTACAAGTGTAACAGTTACAGCTTGTAATCCGAAACAAGAAAAGTTCATAATACCAGCTTTTCCAGAAACTGTTGAAGAGGCACAAAAAATTATATCAGATTTATCTAAACCATATGCACTTACTGAGTTAGAGATTACTAAATTGGATGAAGAAGAGGAAGAAGAATTTGATAACTTAAGTAAAATTTTAAACTTAATTATTAAAAATAAATTTAATGAATACGAATCAATTATATTTGCTTCAATTTTTAAAATTGTAGAATTGGAAGGTATGGAATCAAAAATTAAAATATGAGAATTAGATGAAGATAATATGATTGTTGAAGAAATTGAAACACCAATAAATGAATATTTAACACCTTCCGAAGATACTTTTTTTTATTATCTAGAACAGAATATTAATTCAAAAATGATATTTCCAAATGATGTTATTGGTAGAGAAGAAATGATAAATAACTTGAAAGATATTCGTAAATGATGATTAGATGGAAAAAATTTAGAAGCATTTAGTGATCAGTTTAATTATTCTAAAGTGTCTTTAAAGAATCAAAAAGATGATGAAGCTCTTGAAAAGGTTATTGAATTAAGAAAAAATGAAGATATAACAATTGAAAATATTGAATTTCAGTGATGAACAAGTAATGAAATAGGGAGTGAGTTATTTGCTGTTAGACCTAAAAATAATGATAAATTTCTTGGCTTAGCATTATTTGAATATATTCTTGAATAAAAATATTCAAGATATTTATTATAATCTACTTATCATTATATTAAATTAGTAATTTATAAGTTATATAAATTTATTTTTAAATTTCAGATTAAGACTTACTTAAATAAAATTATATTAATAATATACTTCTGTTGAAGCTACATTAACTACAGTTTCTTGTGGAGAAACATTTACAAGAGATGATTTAAATAAATTATTAATGGAAGCTAGTAAAATAGATAGAAAAAAATATACAAAAGAGTCTTATTCAAATATGCGATTAGCTTTTTTAGAAGCTACAAGCGCATGAATTACGAATAAAAATATAAGCTCAAATTACATTAAATTAAAAAAGCTATTGATGACTTAGTTCTACTTGAAACAAAATAGCAAATTTGATTTAAATAAATTTCAAATAATAATATAAATTGTGAATTTTAAAATTCATTTTATACTTAATTAAGTTAAATAGAATACTAGTATAACTTGTATTCTATTTTTTTTGTTTGATCATTTATTTAAAAAACTAACTATTTTATTTTTTACTCAATTTAATTATTTTAGTAACAGTTACATGAATAGGTATGATCAATTTCCTTAACTTTCAATCAGAACGTCATATTTATTGTAATTTATTTTAAATTTTGACTTTAAAGAAAGAAATTTTGAAAGGAATCAATAAACAAAAAAAGAATGAAAAATAATATTTTTAAATAATTCTATTAATATTGTATGAAAAAATATTTAAAAGTTTTATAATTATTATATGAATAAAAATTGAAAAGAGTTTAATTTTGAAGTTAATTTAAATAAATTGGCTGAAATTCTAGAAATAATTAAAAGTGGAAAAAATATACTTGTGGATTTTGAATCTTTTAATTTAAGTCCTGAAATTAAAAACATTCCCTTAGTATTTGGATACTCTCAATTGGAATTTAATAAAAATAAATCATTTTTTTTTATGAAAGAGTATAAAAGCATTTTTATACCATATAAAATAAAAAATCCAGAAAATTTTTGAAAGTATGAACTAAGGAAATGATTTAAAAAATATAAAGAAAAAAATTTTATTTTTTTAGGTTCTAAACTTGAATTAGAAATATTTAATAACTTTATTGGAATTAAAAACAATAATTTTAACCATCTAGATTTATATGATTTATTAAACGAACCAGTATTTACTTGAATAAAGCCTAAGACAGAACTTCTTAAAACAAAATTTGTAAACTTTATCATGGAGGATTATAAAACAGTAATTGATGCAAGGAAAATAAATGAGTTTTTTTCATACTATTTAAATGATAAAGAATGAAAAAATAGAAAAAGATATATTATTGAAGTTAAAGAAAAAAATGAAAAAGACTTGCAGACAATGATTGAAATTTTGAATTGACTTAATAAATTAATTATATAATGTGAATAGTTGATAAGAGACCTATCAAGGAACTAACAAGTTTCTTGATTCTTTTATTTTGTTATAAATTTATATTAAAAGTATTTTGTAAAAATGAGTCAAGAGTTATGCTTCAAACAAATTAGATTTTAATTAAAATATTTTGCTTGTAAAATTGCAAAAAAATATTTTAATTAAATCTAAAAAAACAATTTAAAACTGAATTTAAAATAAGTGCAGACAAAATAGGGTGGTTGGATCATTAGTGAAAGATTATAGAAAAGGAATTGTTAAAAATATTTATGTAAATATAATGTTTTAAGAGCAAGATATTAAAATAAATATAGTAAATAAGTTAGAAAAATGTGAATTAATTAATAAATGTATCAGAGAATGGTACAAAATTAAAAATATAATGGAAGAACCTAATAAATATAGAAATTTTACTGATTCTTTGAGAAATATTTTATTCATTAATTTCACTATTTCAAATACAAATAAAAATTTAATATTTGAAATGATAGTTTAGATGAATTAAAATTTAAAATCTAAAAATAATAAGCTTAAAGAAATTTTGGTAAATATTATTTTATTTTTATAATCATATTACTATTTATTAGACATTCAATGGGTAAAATATACAGATATGATATAACTCTATATACTATTAGATTTCCTGGATTGCACCACATTTTATTTAATTTTTATTTAAATAAAAATTAAAAACTTAAATTAAAAATGTATAATTAAATAAAAGGGGAAAATATATGAGAAAATTATTAGCAATATTAGGGTCAATAGGACTATTAGCATCAACAAGTGTAACAGTTGCAGCTTGTAATCCGAAACAAGAAAAGTTCATAATACCAGCTTTTCCAGAAACTGTTGAAGAGGCACAAAAAATTATATCAGATCTATCTAAACCATATGCACTTACTGAGTTAGAGATTACTAAATTAGAAGAAGAAGAGGAAGAAGAATTTGATAACTTAACTGAAATTTTAAACTTAACTATTAAAAATAAATTTAATGAGTATGAGGCAATTCTATTTGCTTCAATTTTTAAAATTGCAGAATTAGAAGGTATGGAATCAAAAATTAAAATATGAGAATTTGATGAAGATAATATGATTGTTGAAGAAATTGAAACATCAATAAATGAATATTCAACAGAACCTGAAGATGTCTTTTTTTACTATCTAGAAGATAATATTAATTCAAGTAGCACCTTTCCAAATGAAGTTATTGGTGGAGAAGAGATGGTGAATAATTTGAAAGATATTCGTAAATGGTGATTAGATGGCAAAAAAATGGAAGCATTCAGCGATCAGTTTAGTTCTTTTAAAGTTGTTTTAAAAGAAGAAAAACAGGAAGAAGAAGCTCTTGAAAAGGTTATTGAATTAAGAAAAAATGAAGATATAACAATTGAAAATATTAAATTTTATGCATGATCAAATAATGGGACAGAAAAAATTAATTGATTTATTGTTGGACCTAAAAGTAATAATAAAGTTCTTGGTTTAGCATTATTTGAATTTACTACTGAATAAAATTTTAAAAATATTTATTATAATCTATTTTTAATTATATTAAATTAAGACTTACTTAAATAAAGTTATATTAATAGTAGGTTACTTGAATTAAGACTAAACTTATTAAAAAATAAATTTAGTCTTAATTTTTTTGATATTAGTAATTTTTTGCTTATCAATTTTAGAAAATCTTAGGTAAACAACAACAACAAATAATAAAGTTAATAAGAAAATAAAAGAAATCGCATTATATTGATAAATTCGGCTTTTCTTGAAAATAATCAAATAACTAATTTATATCATAATATACATAAATAAATGCAAATTATATTTATAATCCCAGTATATCCAAGTTTTAATTTTTATGTTAATTATAATACTCTTTTAAGACTTTATAAACTGATAAAAAATATAATAAAAATAGCTTTCAAAAGATATGTTAGAAATTCTAACCTTTCTATATAACTATTGTTTAAAAGCTCATTATTTATTAAATAAGAGTATTTTTTGATCAAGTATTGGAAAGCCAAAAAATATAATCTTAATAAGAATCTATTCAAAATATATTAAATAATGAATTAAATTAAGACAAGTATTTTTTAAATATCAATTATTAATAGAAATATGCACCAATGGAAATAGTCACCTCTTTTAAATCTAATAAAAAGCAATTGAAAATTATAATCTTGATGATTTTATAGGAGTATCTACCGAAACTGATATTTCTAGATTGTTAAAATCGACAATGGGGTATGGATCAAAAATTTATAATTACAAAACTTTGATAAATTTAATCACGGTTAAAGCTAATTATTTAAATGGTATAATTTAAATAATTAAAAGGAACTACTAACAATGAAAAAACTAATTGCAATAACTAGTGTCATTTTTCCAATTCAAGCTTCGATTTTAACAGTTTCCTGCGCTTCTAGCAAAAAAATTATTGAATTCTACACTTTTCCACATTATATGAATGAAAATTTCAGTCAATATATATCAAAGAAATGAAGACATTCGAATCTTGTTGACGAAAATATGAATAATACAAAAGTGAAATCAATATTTGATATTTATGATTCAGAAAGCTTTTTGTATAAAAATTATGTATCATATTGAATTGAAGATGAATGATTTACAAAAGTTGGGTTTACTTATGGAAAAAATATAAGTATATATAATAAAAGAAATAACACGTTTACACAATATTTGGAAGAAAATTTTAGTTTTAGAATTGAACGAAAAGGGTTAGGATCTCAGACACCAATAGATATACAAAAATATTGAGAGTATACTTTGGAAGAGGTTGCAGCGGATTTTGGAAAAAAACAAGATACTTTCATTTTTGGATTTAATAATGTTAAAACTGAATATATGAGTTGAAAAAGAGGAACTTATTGGGAATTTAAATTTAAATAGTATTTATTGCTATTTTTTTATATAATAATATTAATTAAGTAGTTTTCCTACCTTTACGTTATACGCCCAAAAAGGAGCTGTAGTATGAATTCAAAAGAAATATGAATGATAAGACATAAAGGGGACAATAATAAAAATATGTTTCATCCATTTCTTATATTATATATATCAAATAAAAGAGTTTTGGCACTTCAATTTTCATCAATAGATATTCATGGTAATTCATATTATGGAAAATTTAGAAATAATAATTTATTTGATATAATTACGAGTAATAGTTTTAATGGAGTACATGCAAATTCCGAAAAAGTTATTTTAACTAATGTTGAAGGAATGGAATACCAATCTTTAGGAGATCCAAAAATTTTATATTCTTTTTATTTGGAAAATTTAAATGAATATAATTGTAAATATAAAACATTACTAACAGATTATCAATTTAGAATTATTTGTCAACAAATTCCAAATCAAGGATGAGAAAAGGAAATTAAGGATCTTATTGATAATATAGAATATTAATATATAATATAAATAGTTCACAAGAGATATGTCAGAAATGGCAAGTCTCTTGTTTTTATTTTCTAACATATCATGAACAAATAGAAATATGTTAGGAGATGAAAATATCACAAGAAATCCAATTATTCCCGAAAATACAAGTAAGAGAAAATTTTTAATTTGACAACAAATGAATTTAACTATTGTTGATCTAGCAGTTTTAATTTTATTTGCTGGAATAGGAATAGGAATTTGCTTATTAATGTGAAAACTTAGTATTGGTTTAAAAATTGTAGGAATACTTGTGGCCAGTTTTTTTATAATTATGGGATTTTTATTAAATTCAAAGAGTCAATTTCATAATAAAAAAATATATGTAGTTATTTTTGAAGGAATTATCTTTTTATTTATAAATAGAAAATATAAATTAGAAAGTAAAAATTGTACAACTAATCTAATTCCTTATTTAAAGATTGAAGATAACTATATTTAATTAAAAAATAAAAAAACTTATATGAGTATAGTAAAAATTGAAGGAAATGCTTTCTTTGATTATGAAGAAATTAAAAGAAATGATATTTTAGAAAGAATTTGAGAAATTTATCGAAATTTACCTAATAATGTAGGATCTATTTTTAAATTAGATGAATTAAAATCTAGAAAAGATATCTTATTTTTTTAGAAGAAAAACGTCATGAATGAGAACAAAAAAGGAAAAGTAATGAAATTAACGATAAACAATATTTTTCAAGAATTAGATTAATCGAAATGGAAATTGAACGATATTCAAATCCAGATATGAATAAGGTCTTTGAATGAATTGAAAAATCAGTATATATTGCATTTTATGCAGACAGTATTGAACAATTAAGAACTTATGAAAATGATATTATACTTAAGTATAATAGGGCAAATTTAAAAGCGATTAAATTAGATGCAATTAATAAAATAAATGTTCTAAATAAAATCTTAGATTTAGATATTATGGACGATATTGAAAATAATATTTATAAGTATAGAGATAATCTTGAAGAGTATTTGCTTACAATAAATTAGAGAATAAATCAAGTTATCTAAAAATTGATAATAATTTAAAAGTATCAATTGGAACAGTTGAAGCGTATGCAAACAATCCAGAATGTGGTTGAATTGGACAAATATTTAATATTGATGGTCCCGTAGTAATAAATTTTAATAAAGTAAATGAAAAAGTATTTCAAGAAACCCTTTCAAAGGCAAGAAGAACTGCAATAGCAACAGCTAATGCAACTAGTAAAAAAGAAATTTTAACACAAAGAAAACGTCAACAAGAAATTGAAAAATTAGAAGAATTTGTTGATGTTATTGGTTATGGACATGATGAATTATATAAATTTAATATTTATGTTGTTAATCGAGCAACTAGTAGTAAGGACTTAAAAAAATCTATAAAGGATGCAAAAAACATTTTAAAAGAACAAAGATTAATATTATTTGCTAATCCTTATAAACAAATTGAAGCTTTTAGTGGAATTTTGCCAAAACCAATCGATCCTTTAATGGAAGTCAATGGAAGAGAAACTCCTTTATATTCTTTAGTGTGAGGAATGCCTTATGTTAGTACAGCATTAAATGAAGATAAAGGATGATTTATAGGTATGAGTACAATGGGAGACGAATTATTCTTAAATCCACATTTAAGAAATGAATAAAGAAAAAACGCTAACATGTTTTTTAATGCTACAAGTGGAGCAGGAAAATCAACAACAATGCAAAGAATGCTAAAAAACGAAATACTTAATGGTAATAAAGTCTATCTTATTGATTCAGAAAATAAATATTCAAAATTTGATGATTATTTTGGAGAATCTAAAATATTTTTAGGTGATGGTTTATATAAAATTAATCCCTTATAAATTATGCCAACTTTATCAGATATTCAAAATGAAGAAGAAATTGAAAGAATTAATTATAATAAAAATTTTTGAAATATAGACAAAGATAATTTAGTAAATAAGAATTTTAATTTAAATGAATCCCTTATTTTAAATCATCAAAGTATTATTGAAATTTTATTTAAAACATTTTTTCACAATATTAGCGAAGAATTTACAAGATATTTAAAAAAAATTCTGATTTTTCTATAATTATTGATTAGATAAAACAGATAATAAAAAAATATTAGAATGAAAAAATGAGCTTTTTCCTATTTTGCAAGATTTCTATAACTGATTAATTAATAATAAAGAAAAGAGTGAATTATATATAAAATTAATTGAATTATTAGAAGATGGATTTGTGAATTCTTTAAGAGAAAATAAAAAAGGAACATATTCAATGTTTTATAATGGATATACAAGTATTGATATTGCAAATAATTACTTAACAATCTTTGATATGAGTTCATTAAAAGATGGAATTGATACAAGGTTATTTGCAATGCAAATGTTTTTAGTTATTAAATTATTAGAAAGACAAATAAAGGTTAATTATGGTTTAAATACAAACACACCACAAAGAGTTATTTTTGATGAAGCTCATTTACTAATGGATAAAGATTTTCCAATAGCTTTAAATTTTATTTATAGAATGGTAAAAATGATTAGAAAAAGAAATGGTGGAATAACAGTAATTACACAAAATCCTGAGGACTTTTTATCAACTCCTGAAATTGCGAAAAAAACTAAGGCAATCATAAATAATAGTCAATATGCTTTTATTATGCAAGCAACTGAAACTAATATTAATAAAATTGAAAAACTTTATTCAGATAGTGATGGTTTTACTGAATATGAAAAGAAAAGTTTAGTTACAGCAACTCAGGGTTTTTGTTTACTAATAACTTCTAAATCAAGAAGATTTACTCTAAATATGGATGTACAACAAGAAGATTTTAGAAATATTGCAGTAGATGAAAGTACTTTAAAAATTTGGGTATTAGGTTACTTGACAACAAGGCTTTATAATATTTTAAATGGTTTAAAACATATTGATACTAAATTAGAAGAATGTGTATCTATTAAAGAAATTAACGATCAAAAAACATTACAAATAAAACTAAAAGAAAAACATAATTTAAAAGCTGAATTATTCAAGCAAAATATTGAAATTAAAGCTGTAAATTTGGAAAATAATATTTTATCTTTTGTATTTAAAGATTTACATAATCAAATAGCGTACAAATTCTATGACAAAATTACTAAAAAGTTGATGTTGATCAACGAACAAATTAATCAAGAAGTTGATTCAAATGAATAATCAAAAGGCTAGTAAAAATGAAATTTGTAGAGTAATTGCTGAAAATACTAATATTAGAATGAAAGAAATTGAAATCGTTTTTGATGAAATATTTAATGAAATTAAAAGTAAATTAAAAGAAGGAAAATCATTAACTATAAAGAATTTTGGAAAATTTAAAATTTATGGTTATAAAAATATGAATATGAATAAAAGCTCTATTATAAAAGTAAAAAAATCTAAAAAGGGGTGAAAGAATGAAAAACATAAACAAATTTTAATTAGAGTTTATAACAAAGATGAAATTGAACTTATAAATAGATTTCAAAATCTTTGTAAGGGCAAAAAAGATAGCTTTAATAAAATAATTAAAGAAGTTTTAATTGAACAATTAGAAAGTTTAATATATGCTAAAGAATTAAGTAAAAATCAAAATATTATTAAAGAAATTATGAATCATACTTTAGATGAAACTGTTATTCCTAGAGTTTCGAAAATTATTAAAACTACAAATGAGCATAATTTAATTAAAATTGAACTTGTAAATAGAAAAATAAATTTTTTAATAAATGAAATGGGACAAGCAAGAATTATTGATGGAAAACCTATAATTAATGACATAAATTTAAAAGTTAAAGATAAAAATTGAATGTTAGAAGAAGAATTAAAAATAAATGAAGAAATTCAAATTAAAAAGAATTAGTAATAGAGAATATAAATAGTTAATAAAAGATATATTAGGAAGCTAGCAATTCTCTTGTTTTTTATTTTTTTAACATATCTTTAGAAGAATAAAGATAAGTAAAAAAAATGCCAGCATATACAAGAAATAATTTAGCAGATAATCTATGAAAAGTAGGTGAAATATGAATTCCAAATAAAGAGGAAAAATGGAAATTGAACATCTGTAAGTGGTTTTGGAGTTTAAGTCTATGATATTCAAGTAATTGAAAATAATGAAAAGAATATTTATTAGGTAATTTTTTACACTTTGGGTAGTTATGAGACCTTAGTGGGAAAATGCAGTTATAGAGATGCATATGATAAAAAAACTTGAAGATAAAATTTTAATGTTAGAAGAAGTAAAAATAAATAAAGAAATTCAAATTAAAAATAACTAAATAAATTTGATATTATAACTTTATGGATAAAAATAATAATATACTTCCACACGGTGGAAAATTTAAAGATATTTGAATTAATCAAAATCTTATAGATAAACTAGATTTTTTTGTAAATAAATCCAAAATGGAGGAAAATGATTATTTCTATGCACTGCAAATTGAAGTAGATCAAAAATTTTTTTCAAGATTTAATCAAAAATTCCCAAATTGAATAATTGTTAAAATATCAGATGATAAATTTAAAAAAATTAACCCAAAAACTAATAGAAGAGTAAATTGATATAGATTATATAAAGCAGATTATTTGTTTGTTAAAGAAAATTATAGATTAAAATCAAATAATAATTTTTTTAGTAAAATTTATGGAGATAGACTTAAAGAATTAAATTTAGTTGATACAATTTATATAAATAATGATATTTTTTCTATTCCCAAAAACTTTACAGACTGATTTTTTATAATTAATTTTTGTAATTCCATAAATCAGCAAATAAAATTGGAAACCGTAAAATTTAAAAATAAAATATTTGAATTAAGGGATTTAAAAATTGATTCTTTGTCTGAAGCTGAGTTCATTGATTTTTATAAAAAAATGAATAATTCAAAATTAAGAATTAAGAATTATTTTAATAGTATTAAAAAAATAAGAGATTTATTAGCCCATTTTTGAAATTATGAATTAAAAGATGACAAAGGTTGTATTATAAGAAAAGTTAAAGTTTTAAAATTTTATTCTATTGATAATGAACTTTTTTTAATAATAAAGGATGATACTACCAAGTTTAATAGATTAGTTGTTATAAATTTTCATGATATAATTAAAGCAATAAAAATAAAATTGATCGATATTCAAAATATTTAATATATAATATAAATAGTTCACAAGAGATATGTTAGGAAACTAGCAAGGCTCTTGTTTTTATTTTTTAACATATTTTCTAAAAGAACAAAGGGGAAGATAGGAAGTGTTATAATAAATGCAAGATATAAAAATACAAATAAACTTTAATAATAATATTATTAATTTCGATGGTTCAACACCATTAATTGAATTTAAAAAATACATTGATAAATTATCTATAGAGGATGCACATATGATTCAAAAAAATGTCAGAAAACAGATTAATTCCTATTTAAAGGTTATTCCTAAACAAGAAAAAATAAATTTAGAACCTCCAATTATTGATGATTCTGAAAAAGAAAAAATTAATTGAAAAAAAGAAACTTTAAAGTGAAAACAAGAATCTCAAAAATGAGAACAAAAATATAATAAACTGGAAAAAGAATTTAATGATTTTAAACTTGAAGTAAAATATCTAATACTTGAACTAAAAACTGAAATTAATCAATTAAGAGAAGATAATAAATTATTAAAAAATAAAGTAGAATTTTACGATAAAAAATATAATAATGAGTATGATAAAGTTAAAAGTGATTTAAACAGAGGAGAAAGATAAATTATGAAATGATTGTTGAGTTTTTTAGCAATAAGTGGATTAATTGTATCAAGTAGTGTTAGTAGTAATATCATGTGGATTTGATCAGGGGGATAATGGAAATAAACAGGGTCCAATAAAGCCAGAACCCCCAACTATTATAAAAGAATTAAGTCAAAATAATGATGGTTTTGATTATGTTTATGATACTAAAAACAATATCTTGAAGCTAGTGAATATTATATAAAGCAAGCAAATATTTTTTATGAATTTATTGACGGTTTTGTTAAAGAAGGAATATCTGAAAATGATATTTGATATTCTTTTGGTGATATGTATTTCCAAAGTATAATTTGATAGGCAAATGAAGGGCAATGAGATTTAGTAAGAATTGATGAAATTGAGGGAAATTATAAATATGATGAAATTGATATTAATTCATTAACCCAAGAAAGTTATTCAAGAATTTGATTTCAAGAAAGAAATACTAGTTTAAAAAAATACACTAGCTATTATTTAGGAAGTGCAAAAGAAATTAAAGATGATAGTAAATGAGGAATATATTCAGGTGGTATGCAAACTGCTTTATACAGATATAAAACTGCAAAACAATCTCAAATTGATAATCCCCCAGAAGCAGCAAATATTCAAGATTTAGAAAAAGATATGAAATTTATAGAGGATTTAACTGAATTTTGAAAAGTTAGATTTGATAAAATTCAAAATTTAAGTGAAAAAATAAATGATATTTTAGTAAATTGAAAAGATTAATATATAATATAAGTAGTTCACAAGAGATATGTTAGGAAACTAGCAAGGCTCTTGTTTTTTTATTTTTCTTACATATCATGAACAGATAGAAATTTTAGGTAATGATTATGGAAGAAAAGATTTTAAAACAAATTAATCTAATTAAAGATACATGAAATAATTTCAAAAATAATATTGAATTTACAGGTGAAATTGATAAGAACTTTTTATATTCTATGAAAAAAACCATTAATAAAATTGATAGTTTAATGGTTGTCTTAATAAAACTAATATTTGAAAAAAATGATGATATTAGTAATGAATTAAATAATAATTTTTCTTTAGAAAAAGATATAAAACTTAAGGAGAAAAATAAAATGAAAACAATAACAGAAGAAGTTAAAGAGTTAAAAACCCCAGTAATTTTTAGAATAAAACCTTTATATAAATTTAGTAAAAATAGAGAAGAAAGAATTAAAAGAGTCGAATATTATTATTCAGGAAGAGCTCAACGTGATGGAAAAACAAAAAATAGAACTTATTTGGATTACATTACAAGAAATAATGCCAATAGAAAAATTGAATTAAGTAGAGAAGAAATTTTAGAATTAAATAAGTTAAGAAAAACAAATATTAAAGAATATAATAAAAAAATTGAATATTATAGTAAAATAAAATCTCAAAATTTAGGTTTATGAAGTAAAGAAGGAATAGTTGCTGAAAATAGATTAAAAGAAATTAAGGAAAATCTATTAAAAGTAGATGGTAAAAAACAATTTGTTTGAGATTCAGTAATATCATTTTCTGAACCATTTTGTGAAAAGTACAATGTCTATAATCCAGAAACTATTTATAATACTTTAAAGGATAGAATTAATATGCTTTTCTGATCAAAAAGAATTGATCCAGATAGCATGGAATGATTTTTTAGTTTTCATAGTAATACAGATAATCCTCATGTACATATTTTATTTTTTGAAAAAGAACCAACAAGAATTGGTGAAAGATATGAAAGTGAATATGTTACTATGGGATCTATTTTAAAATTGAGAAGATAATTGCATAAAATAATTTACATTTACTGAAATATTTTATACAATATAATTGAGGTTATAAATATAGATTAGTTTTAAAAAATATAATTTATAGTCTTTTAGACAGGGTAAAACATGGAAATAAATAATAAAACTATAGCTGTTATTATCGATTTTGACAATTTTAATAAAGATCTTCATTTACAAATACTTTTCAATGAATTAGAACAAATGGGTAATGTTATATATAAAGGAGCTTTTTATACTAATACAGTTGATAAAGATGTAAAAAATAAAGGTATAAAATATGGAATAAATGATTTTATTGTAGAACCATCTTATTCAAAAGGAAAAAATGCTGTAGATATTAGAATTGCACTTGATATAATGGAATTATTGAATAAAGAATATATAGACTGCTTTTGTTTAGCTACAACAGATTTAGATTTTGCACCAATAATAAAAAAATTGAAGCAAAGAAATAAATTTGTTATTGGTTCAGGTTTGTCTTCAACAAAAGAAGAATATAAAAAGCTTTGTCATAGATTTATAAGCGTAGATAAAATTGAGGAGGCTCTTGAAGATACAAAAGAAGTAAAATCAAAAAATAATAACCAAAATCAAAAGAGTAAAATTGCAAATAATAGAAATAATGAATCTATAAAAGAATTAGTTAAAATTGTTAATTTAATTCTCAAAAACAGTGAAAAGGACAATGAAGAATATATTCAATTTTCAGTTATTATAGAAAATTTATATAAAAAAATACCGGATTTTAATCCCAAAAATTATGGTTTTTCAAATAATAAACCAAGTTTGTTTTTTAAAGATACTCTTAAAGATACATATGATTTTAAACAATCAAACAAAACTTTATATATTAAAATTAAAAAATAAATTATATATTAATTTTTTAATTAATATATAAGAAAGTTAATATCAAAATCTACAAAGAAATTTAGATAGAGTTTAATGATAAAAGTTATTTTAATAACAATTGAAATTTTTTTCTCTTTATGAATTAAATTAAAATTATAAAGTTATTACTTAATAAAAATTTAATTGACTCATTTAAATTGTAAATAATAACTTTAAATAGAAAAAATATTTGGATTTAATTATTAACTTAAGAAGCAAAACAATATCAAAAAAGTAAGAGAAAATTTTAAACAAAATAACAAGTCAATCTGAAACTAAATAAAAATTAAAAGAAAAAGTATTTGTATACTTTTTCAAAGTAATAAATTTAGCACAATTAAATATATTAAATATGGAGAATTATATTAATGAATAAGAAAACTTTTACTATACTTAAAACAACCTTTAATATCACTAGTACCAAATTTAATTTTTTAATATATGATTTTGGGGGATTTGCAAGAAAAAATAGAAATTATATTTTTAACATTAGTGAATCTAATGAGTTTTATTTTCCAGAATATTTTCTTGAACAATATACTAATTATAATAAGAATAAACAAGATATCTTAAATTTATCAAAAGTATCGATAGAATATGAATCCTTAAAAAATAAAATTCAAGTACAAGAAAAAAAAATTACTGGTCAATTTTCAGAAATATGTCAAATAGGTATGAGTATTGAAAACAAAAAATATAAAAATATTAATAAACACTCTAGAAATTCAAAGAATGTATCTAGAAATGGTTATGATGGTATATTAGTGGACCCCGAGAAAAGTGAAATATTATTTTTTGAATCCAAATCATCAATATGTAAAATTAGTGAAGGGGAAACAATATCAAAAATAAAAAGTTTATTTAAAAAAGGTTTGGAAACAATATATGGAATTAGGGATGATAAATTTAGTAAAGTAATGAATCCTATAGACCAAAAACCGCTAGATGCAAAAAAAATAATAGATAGAGTTATTGAGTTTGATAGAATGACTAAGGATTTAGAAAAATATAATATTGCTAATAAAGATATTGTTGCTGCTGAAATTACTAGATTTGCTCAAGAAGCTTCAAGAATTGAGTCTGAAAATATATTTTTAGATATAAAAAGGCAAATTATTGGAATTACTATATTTAATAACGAAAATGAAAATTTAGAAGATATTTTTATTGATTTTCAAAACTCGATACAAGCGGAATTTGCAAAATGACAAGAAAACCCAAAAATTAACATATCCAAAATTTATAAAATATTATTTGATAGAATAAATAATGAAAAATTAATAAGTATAGAAATTAATTTAGTATTTCTAGAAAAAGACCCAATGCTAATTATTAAAAATGGCATAGAAATGTCTTTAAAGAAAGAGTGATGAAATGAATAAAGAAAACTATAATGGATTTTTGAATTATTTTGAAATGTTTGGAGCATTATCAAACTTATATTCACTTTTTGATAAAAACCTTTTGACTAAAATAGGAAATTTGGATGAGAAAGAGATAGGAACTATTTTAGGAGTTATAAAATATATAATAAGGAAAGATATTAGTATAGAAGGTTTTGAAAGAGACGAGCAAAAAAATTCTATAAATGATATTTTAAATATCTTAGATGATGTTTTAAACAAATTCTTCGGAAATTCCGATGATAATAAACAAATATTAAAACAAATTAATGATTTAAAAGCCAAATTAGGCTATCCTAAAAAAAGTAATAATTATCTTTTGAATGATAATATAAATTTATTTAATGATCAAAAAATATTTTTTCAGAATTTAGATTATGCTATTTTAAAAAGAAAAAATATTATAATATCTGCGCCAACATCTTTTGGAAAATCGTTTATGATGAGAGAGATAATTTTAAAAAAAAATATGGGAAATTTTTTTTTCATAGTTCCGACGATATCACTTCAAAATGAATATTTTTCAGAATTTTATAAAAAGTTACTTAATAAAGATTTTGAAAAAAAAATATATATTGGAATTGAAGTGGTAAATGATCATGATTTTAATGCATTCAATAAAAATATTTTTATTTTAACTCAAGAAAAAATGTTATCTTTTATTAGAAAATATGAAAACTCTATGTTAAATATTGATTATGTGGTTTTTGATGAATTTCAGGAATTTATAATGAATCCATTTGACTCTAGAGGTTCAATAATGTACTCCGTAATTGAATTTTTTAATAATTTTAATACACCGCATGTTTTTGCTATGCCTTTAATTGCTAGTCCTTTAAGTAAAATTAAAAAAGTTTTACAAAATATTGAAGAAAGAAATTATGTTGAAATAATTTCAAAAATTGATTATTCTTTAAAGGATTTTTACTTATTAAAAAATAATAGTACTTCAGAAAAATGAAATATTAAAATAAATGATAATAATATTAAAGTTGCAGAAATTAATGAAAAATTAAAAAAAGATCATCTTATCAAAAAAATAATTGAAACGGAAAGTAATAATACAACTATTGTATTTAGTCAAAAATCAAAAATTAAAAAAAAGAATTATGATTTTTTTAATTTAAATAGTACTAATTTCAAAAATAATAATAAGATTCTGTTAGTTTTAAATTATATAAAAAATAATTTAGCGGATGAGAGATATTATATATATAAAGCCTTGGAAAATGGAGTTGCTATACATCATTCTGATATAGACTTTTACTTAAAAAAACAAATTGAATTTTTATATAAAAATAAAATTATAAAATGTATATTTACAACTGAAACATTAGCACATGGAGTAAATTTAAATGCTACAAATTTTATTTTTGATGCAAATGTGAGCGGATCAGTACATAAAAGCAATTCTAGAAAGGAACTTACTTATAAAAATTTAATTGGAAGAGTAGGAAGAATTAATAATAATAGAGGGAAAATATTTTTATTTAAAGAAGATAAATACCATAAAATGACAAAAAAAGTTGAATTTCTTGATTTACAACTTGATATTGATATTGATACTAATCTTAATATGATTAAAGAACAAATTAAAAATCATAAGTTAATTTCAGAGCAATCAATTTTAAAAATGGCTACAAATTTCTCTTGTTTTCCAATAAATGAAGATATTTTAAAAGAAAACAATTATAGTAATTCTGATATTCAAGATTGTAAAAATAACGAATTTATATATGATTCAAGTCCTGTTCCAACAAGTAGTATTAAAGATGCAAAAAAATGAATAAATGATGAACATATTTTAATAAAGAAACTTATTAATGCAAATGATATTAAAAATGATTCTTTTTTTAATAATTTTTTAAATATTTATTGTGAAAAAATTTGAAATTTTTATGGACGATGATATTTTAAAAAGGGAGAAGCTACCTATTTTATACAAACTTTAAAAAATAAATTTTATGGAAGAAAATTAATAGAAGAAGTTCAATACTATATTTCAAAAATGGATAATGGAATTTTTTGACATAGAAAAGGTAAAGACTTTGAATTTTATACAAATTCTCCACCTAATGATAATAATGAAAAATATCAAAAATATAATGTACATAGTACTTTGGGTTATTCAACTTTGGTTGATTATTTAACATATGTTAGAAAGAGATATTTGGAATATGGATATACAACATTTATCTCTGATATTTCGCATATATATGAAGTTAACTTTGAGGAAAAACTTTTTGAATATGAATTTGAGGAAATTAGAAATAAATTATCAAATATTGGTATTGATTCTGATTTAATAAACAAAATTATTATTAATGATAAAGAAATAAATAATATATCATTGCATTTATCAAAAATTAATTCTTATAAGGACTTAATAGAAATATTAACAGATAAAGAACTAAAATGAATAATTGAAACTTGTTTTGAATAAATTTTTTTTAGGCTTATTTTATATTTTATTTCTTATAAAAACAAAAAATCAATTTAAATGAATACACATAATGTTAAAAAAAATAAAAATCTATAGAAGTGAAATTTTATATGTAAATATCTTACACAATAAATTAAATATTTTTACTTTTGAATAAATATAAAAATTCAAAATAGATATTAAAATAATTATAGAATCTTTTAAGAGTTTTTATTATAATAGTATATATTTATATTATAGTAGAAATTATAATATATATTAACTTGAAAGTTTGATATTAAAAAAAGTTAATTATAGTTTCATTGCAAAAATAATAACAAGTTTTTTGGAAATAATAGAAAAGCTAATTTTAAAGGTACTAATTTATGATGCAATAATGATAAAAGTAATAAAAAAAATTAATTCTATAAAATTACATAGTTATGTTTTATATTTCTTATAATTAAGCTATTTAAATATGCCTTAAAATTTGATATAATATTAAAAATACCTTAATGGGAGAAATAGACATGAAAATAAAAAAGATTATTGCTAAGAATTTTATGCATCCAGGAAAACAAACTTTTGCATTAAGTGAAGATCATATTTTAAAACAAGGAATTTATAATGATGCAAATGACATATTAGAGTTAAACAAGATATTTAATGGAACTTGATTAGATTCAAATATGAGTTTTGAAAAGTATTATCCAAAGTTTGCAAGAAAACTAGCAAATAAAGAAATGAATCTTCAAATTGATGCTTTATTTTTTCTTGAAGAAGAGGAATTAACTCAATTAAATAAAATTCTAAAATCTTTAGGAGTTGTAAAAGAATGAAAATCAAGAAGTTTTTATTATTCAATTAAATGTGTTTATCCTTATATTTTCCCAATTGTTAGTTTAGTGCCTGCAGAGTTTAAAACTGATAAAGTAATAGGGATCGGTAGTCACTATGAAAAATTCTTTAAAGCTAATTTAAGCAAAAGAGATATTTTAACAACGATGGGAATTAATGCTGTTGGTCAGCTAAGAGAAATTTACTTCAAATACAAAGATGTTAAAGTAAAAGAAGAAGAACAAGAAGATTACAAAAGATATTTAGAAGTTTTAAAATCAACTTTTAGATATGATGAAGAGTTCATAAAAAAATTGGGTCAGGCAATTTATAGTATTGATGATGGTGACATTATCAATTATGCTGATGAACTAGAATTTTTTATAAGAAATAATCACTTTGATAACTTTTTAAACACAATTCCCTTATTAAGAGAAAATAAGAAGTATCGTGAAGATTTTGCAACTTTATTATTTAATGTTTATTTAGTTGATCTAAAATGAATTTATTCTGTCAAAACAGCAAATGATATTGTTGAAATTAGAAAAATTGCTTATGAAAATCATTGTGAAAAAGCAGTTTACTCAAGAGAGTTAATTGAATTTTTTAAAACAAAGTTAGTTTTAAATAAAAAGAACTTTAACTATTATTCAGGAGTGAGCAAATTTAATGCAAAAGCTGATCCAACTTTAGTTTTTACAAATGAACTTAAATATGACAAAATCTTTGAAAAGGATGCAGTTGAACCTAAGCATGTCGAACCAAAGTTTAAATGAAATAAAAAAAGAAGATAAAACTTATAATAGTAATGATATGTATAATATAAATGTAGAAGAACTATTTTTTACCGGAGGTTTGCTATGGGTGAAAAAATAATAAAAAATGAATTATTAAAGAATCTTGTTAATAAACAAGATTTATATAAAGCTGCCAAAAACATAAAATTATCGAATGAAGATACTCAAAGATTTATTGAATCTATTTTTAGCAATTATTTCTTAGATAATGACAATATTAATTTTTTAGTCAAAAATGGCTATAATTTTTTTGCTTTTGAAGACCAAGAACTGTGTTTTTGCCTTAGTGGAGAAGAATTTTTAGCTTGTTGCAAAAAACACTTAGCAAAGACAAAAAATCCAAGTTATACGCCCTTTATTAAGGCTATAATTGCAACAGAAAAGTATGAAGATTACTTAAAATTCTCTTCTCAGTTATTTGAAAGCAATTATTCAAAATTGGCTAAAACTGAAAAGTGTAATTTTGTTAATTGTGAACAAAAAGCAGTTGAAAATAGCTTATATGATTTTGAATTAGATAATGAAAAATATTTAACTTCAAATAAGAGAAATATCTTTGATAATAATTACAAAATGGGTGAGTCTTTTTTTAATGAAGTTCAATCTAATCAATTTAAGTATTTTGGCTTTTGTCAAAATCATATGAATCAAATTTCAGAGATTAAAATGAATAAGAATAGCAATGATGCTGAAATTCTTTTATTTAATTTTCCAACAATAGTCAATAAATTATTTATCTCTAGAGTTCAACTTGAAGCTTTAAAAGAGGAATTTAGAAATTACTTTAATTCCATTGAAGAAGAAGCTGTTAAGCCAATGTTTATTTATAACTTAAAAAAGGTTTCCAATCATGTTAGTTCTTTACTAGAAACTTATACTTTCTTTGTTGAATCATTAAGTGGGAAAACCAATAATTTTGCAATTGCAAAATTTAGTTTACCTAAAACCAATAATTTTAGAATTAAAGATGTCTTTCAACCTCAAATAACACCTGATGATTTTAAAGTTGTTAATTCAATTAATAACTTTTTTATCTCTGAAAATTTTGCAAGTTTGGTTATGTTTTCAGATAAAACAAATTCTTTTATTACAATGGTTTATGACAAAAGTAAAGAAAATTTAAATGCCTTTTTTGATCAGTACTTAAAAATTATTCATTTGAAATCAAAAAGCGAAGCTGCTTTTATTTCAAATTGTTCATTGATATTGGCAGACAATATTTTATTTAGAAAGCAATGATTTGATAAATTAGATGAGCAAGAGAAATTATTATATTCAGCTCTAAATAAATTTAGATTTCAGCACCCAAATATGGGCCAAGAATATTTGAAAATGAAATTCTTTGCAGGGTTTAATAAAGGCAATAATTTCTTTTAATATTTGAAAATTAATGATAAAAAAAATGCTAATTTAATTAGCATTTTTTTTATGACGAATGTTCTCAGTCAATATTATTTTCTTCATCTTTACTTTTTTTGTAACATTCATCACAGACGTAAATTGCAATTTCATCTTCTAGATTTTCATCATATTGATAAATTCTTTTCTTATCCATAAAATTCAAATCGTTATTGCAAGTAGGGGTTTGACATTTTTCTTTCATCTTTATCACTCCTTAAATTAATTTTACTAGATATTTATAAAATAGAAAGTTAATTCAAATAAATTTTTAATTAAAGCTTATAAAAGCTAGAAAATAGTGAGTAGGGGAGTTGAATTGGTTACGATAGGGTAGTTTAAAAGTCAATAAAATGCACTATTTTGTGCATTTTTATAAAAACTTATTCATTAGAAATTACTTGTTTTTAAAATGACATAATCTACTTTTTTAATATCATTTAGTTTAGTTCCACCAGAATATGATATTGATGATTGTAAATCTTCGTGCATTTCTTTGTAAGTTTCCATTAATTTTCCTCTTACTTTAATTAATTCCTTTTTACCTTCAACATATCTTTTTTCACCCTTATTATATTCACTAGCACTTCCATAATATTCTTTAAACATTTCACCTTCAACAGTAACATTGGCTCCAGGTGACTCTTCATGGGCTGCAAATAAACTTCCAATCATACACATTGTTGCTCCAAATCTAATTGATTTGGCAATATCACCATTGACACGTAAACCTCCATCAGCAATGATTGGTTTGTGAGCAGCTTTACTACATCATTTGATAGCACCCAATTGTCATCCACCAGTTCCAAAACCAGTTTTTAATTTTGTAATACAAACTTTTCCAGGACCAACACCAACTTTAGTTGCATCAGCTCCTCAAAATTCTAAGTCTCTTACAGCATAAGGTGTACCAACATTTCCTGCAATAATAAAAGTTTTATTTTTCATATATTTTCTAATATGTTCAATCATATTTTTAACACTAACTGAATGACCGTGAGCAATATCAATTGTAATATAGTCAGGGATAATATTATCTTTGGCCATTTTTTCAATTAAAGCGTAATCTTCTTGTTTTACTCCAACACTAATTGAAGCTACTAAATTAGCTTTAAGCATTTTTTTAACAAAAGCATATGAATCAACATTGAAACGATGCATAACATAAAAATAACCATTTTTAGCTAGCATCTCACACAATTTTTCATTAATAACTGATGCCATATTGGCAGGCATCACAGGCATTTTAAAAGTATGTTTTCCAAGTTTAACTTCAGTGTTACATTCACTGCGTGACTTAACAACACACATACTTGGTATTAGTTGAATATCTTCATAATCAAAAGCGTACATCTACATTTCTCCTTATTCTTTTGAAATTATAGCAATAAAAAAATAAAAATAGAAATGAGTTGTAATAAAAAAAATTAACCAAGAAGGTTAATTTTTTTTAGAACTTTTTAGCTGCTTCAATAATTTTATCAGCAATAGAGTTCATAGCTTCATCTGGATTTGTTGTTGAAACTGGAGCTATTTTAGTTCCTGCAAAAAGAATCGGGGTATTTACTTTTGCACCAACAAATTCTCAAGTTCCTTTTAAAAACTCTGTGTGGTTTCCTCATGGGTATCATCCAAAAGGCGCACCTTGAGTTGTTAAGATTTGTACTGTTAAATGTTCTAATAGACCTTTAGCATCGCCTTGTTTAACATACTTATATGAAAAAGTTTGATCTGCTAATAAAACGTGATCTAAGTAATTTTTAATTAATCCAGAAACATTAAAGTTATTCATTGGACTTGAAATAATTACTTTATCAACTTCTTTTAATTGATTAATATATTTTAATGCATCTTGTTCATTAAAATAAGTTCCAAAGTTTTCTCTTGAAAGAGTTTTATGAGCCATTTGCTCATTGTTTAAATCTAAATGAATAATTTCATCGTTGGGGTTTAATGATTGATATTCTTTAACAAAACGATTTGTTAAAGCTAATGAAAATGATTTTTCAGCAGGACTTACTGTACCTGTGATTACTAAAATTTTTTTTGCCATAATTTTCTCCTTTATCAACTTAATTTTATAGTTAAATTGTAAAATTACTTCATTTTTTTAATAATTAAATATAAAATATTAATTGATTATATAGAGGTACACATGAAAAAAGTCACAATCATTATTGTTGCGGGAGGAAGTGCTAGTGGTAAAACTACAGTGGCACAAACTATTGCCAATGAAATCTTTATGAACAAACCAGTAACTCATTTATCAATGGATAGTTACTATAAAGATTTTAGTGACTTAACTTTTGAAGAAAAACAATTAGTGAATTTTGATCATCCAAGTTCATTAGATATTGAATTACTTTGTCAACATTTAGATGATTTAAAAGAGTTTAAAGCAATTGAAACACCAGTTTATGATTTTAAAACTCATTCACAAAGTGGTGAGACGATTAAAGTCGAACCTTCAAATGTTGTTATTTTAGATGGTATTTTAGCATTACATATTGAAGAAATTCGCAAAAGAGGAGATATCAAAATTTTTATTAGAACAGATGATGATATTCGTTTCATTCGAAGACTTATGCGCGATGTCAATGAGCGTGGCAGAAAGTTAGAAGATATTACAAATCAGTATTTAAATACAGTAAGACCAATGTATAAATTTTTTGTTGAACCTTCAATTGATCATGCTGATTTAATAATTCCTTACTATGAGGGTAATAATATTGCAATTGATTTGGTGGCTGCAAAAATTAGTAGTTTATTAAAAAAATAAAACCATTAATATCTTAAAAAAATGAGTTTAAAAACTCATTTTTTTGTTGAAACTTTTCTCACATTAAATGTTTTTTTTACTAAAAATGAACTATTTTTTAGAGAAGTGCCTATTTTAAAGGGTTTTTGATAAGATTGACATTTTTAAAGTAAATGTGATATATTAATTCTATTATGAAATAATGAGGTAAAATATGGCTGAAAATAATAAGAATTTATCGTATACAGAAGATAGTATTCAAATCCTTGAAGGTCTAGAAGCAGTTAGAAAAAGACCTGGTATGTATATTGGTTCAACTGATTCAAGAGGTTTACATCATTTAGTTTGAGAAATTGTTGATAACTCAATTGATGAGGCCTTAGCTGGAGTATGTAGTGAAATTAATGTTTCAATTGAAAAAGATGGTTCAGTAACAGTAAAAGATAATGGTAGAGGAGTTCCAATTGGAAGTTATAAAGGAACTAATCAATCAACACCAGAAATAATTTTTTCAGTATTACATGCTGGAGGTAAATTTGGTGGTGATGGTTATAAAACTTCTGGGGGATTACACGGAGTTGGTTCATCAGTTGTTAATGCGCTTTCATCTAAATTTAAAGTAATTATTCACAGAGATGGAGTTATTTCTCAAATTAAATTTGCCCATGGTGGGAAATTAGTAGACCAATTAAAACAAACAGGTACTTCTAAACAAACAGGAACAACTGTTAACTTTTTACCAGATGAAACAATGTTCTCAACAACAAAGTTTTCATTTTCAACAATTAGTGAAAGATTAAAAGAATCAGCACTTTTAAATTCAGGACTTAAATTAACTTTAAAAGATAATAGAAGTGATAAGTACGTTGAATATCTTTACGAAAATGGATTAACAGAATTTGTTAATGAACTTAGAGGTGATCAAAAAGCTTTATGTTCACCAATAATGTTAAAAGGTAGTGAACAAAATATTGATGTTGAAATTGCTTTAACTTATACAAGTGATTTTTCAGAAACAGTTTTAGGATTTGCCAATAATGTTAAAACAAGTGATGGGGGAACTCATGTAACTGGTTTTAGATCAGGGTTAGTTAAAGCTTTAAATGAATATGGAAAAAATCAAAGTATTTTAAAAGAAAAAGATAAAAAATTAGATTCATCTGATATTAAAGAAGGTTTAATAGCAATTGTTACTGTAAAAATTCCTGAAAGTTTAATTCAATATGAAGGTCAAACAAAGGGAAAATTGGGAACAAGTGAAGCTCGTTATGCTTGTGAAAAAGTAACTGAAGAACACTTTAGTTTTTGATTACAAGAAAATAAAACAATTGCAATTTCAATTATTGAAAAAGCTCTACTTGCTCGAAGAGCAAAAGAAGAAGCTAGAAAAGCACGTCAAGCAGTTAGAGATCAAAAATCAAAATCAAAATCACGAACAATGCTTGGGAAACTAACTCCAGCGCAAGGTAAAAATAAACAAGAAAATGAATTATATTTAGTCGAAGGGGATTCAGCTGGTGGAAGTGCTAAATCTGGAAGAGATAGAAAATTTCAAGCAATCTTGCCTTTAAGAGGTAAGGTAATAAATGCTGAAAAAACAAAATTAATTGATTTACTTAAAAATGAAGAGATTACAACAATTATCAATGCCATTGGTGCTGGAATTGGAAGTGATTTTGATATTAGCGATATAAACTATGGAAAAATAATATTAATGACAGACGCCGACACTGATGGTGCTCATATTCAAACTTTATTATTAACTTTCTTTTATCGTTATATGAAAGAATTGATTGTCAATAAAAACATTTATATAGCAATGCCACCATTGTTTAAAATAACAACAGGGTCAAACAAAAAGGACTTTATGTATCTATGAACTGAAGAAGAATTAGCAAGTCATATGAAAAAAACTAAAGCTAAAATTGAAATTCAAAGATATAAAGGTTTGGGAGAAATGAATGCTGATCAACTTTGAGAAACAACAATGGATCCAGAACATAGAAAATTAATACAAGTAACAATTAACGATGCACTAGCTGCTGAAAATTCATTTAGAACTTTAATGGGAGATAATTCTGAAAAAAGAAAAGAATGAATTGAAGAAAATGTTAAATTTACACTTGAAGAAAATACAGAATTTATTTAGTTAAACAGTTGCTAGGATGGATGTGGTAAATGTGGAAAATAAACTTTCTTTTACACAAAAGGCAAAAATTATTGTTCAAAAAATTGAAGAATACAATAAGATAAATAAGGAAATTAAAAGATATGGTGATATCTTTAATACTTTTTCTTTTTATTATGAACTCAAAGAACCTGAACTTTTTTTTGAATTAAAAAGCACAGATTATGATGAAAATGATTTTTCTGTCACATCCTTAGCAACTGAACAATGAATTGAAATAAATGTTGAAAATGATAAAGAAGTAAACTGGTTAATTAAAACAATCAATAAATTTATTGAAAAATCTAAAAGTGATATGCAAAAGGCTAGAGAAATATCTAAACCACATGTAGGTATTTTAGTCTATGACGAATTTACTGATTCATATTACTTAAACCCAACAACAGGTCCAATTCTTTTAAAATCAAAAGAAATTTTAAAAGAGATAAGTTCAACAAGAATAGATATTTTCAATATCTTTATTAACTTGCGCTCGGTTGCTGTTGAAGAAGATCGAGCAGTTGAAATATTTGGACTTAATCTTGAAGAAGTTATTGAAAAAATTCAACAAGCATTAGAGTCCATTAATGGTCTTGCAAAAAAAATTATGAAAATAGAAGGTATTCCAAGATATATTTCTTCAATTGAAATAGTTGATAAAGTAATGTATTATAATGGTTATGCTACAATAGATTTTGGGTTAGCAGCTGAAGATAAAAATAAAGTTAATGAAGTTAGTTTAGAAGCTAATATTAATGAAATTGAGCAATTAGAAAAAATTTATGTTCAAATTAGAAAAGACGAAGAAGTAAGTAAAATAATGGCAAGTCTTGGTCGAAGTTTAGTTTCAAAAAATAACCCAAAATTGTATATTCAAAATTCAATTACTGGACTTTGAGAATTATCATATGAGGGTAGAAAAACAATCAAAAATTTAAATATTATCGACTTCATTAATACTGATATTAGTGAAATGGAATTTGATATAAACTAGGAGGAAGCACAATGTCAAATAATAAAGAAGAAAAGGGAATTATTAATTTCGCACTTGAAGATTTAATGGGTGACCGATTTGGGAGATATGCTAAATATATTATCCAAGAGAGAGCTTTGCCAGACGTAAGAGATGGTTTAAAACCAGTTCAAAGACGTATTTTATTTACAATGAATGAAATTAATTTAACACATGATCGAGCTTATAAGAAATCAGCTCGTGTTGTTGGTGATGTTATTGGTAAATATCACCCTCATGGTGATACTTCTGTTTATGATGCTTTAGTGCGTATGAGTCAACCATGAAAATTAAATATTCCTTTAGTTGATATGCATGGTAATAACGGTTCTATTGATGGTGATAGTGCTGCTGCGATGCGTTATACTGAAACTCGACTTGCTAAAATATCAAGTATTATCTTAGCTGACTTGCAAAAAAACACAGTTCTTTTTGCACCAAACTATGATGATTCTGAAAAAGAACCGACAGTTTTACCAGGATACTTTCCAAATATTTTAGTAAATGGTGCAACAGGAATTGCTGCAGGTTATGCTACAAATATGCCTCCTCATAATAGTATTGAAATTATTGATGCAGTTATTGCTACAATTAAAAATCCCAAAATAAAATTAAGTGATATTTCAAAAATAGTTAAAGGTCCAGATTTCCCAACTGGGGGAATTGTTATGGGTCAAGAAGGAATTGACTCAGCATTTGAAACTGGTAAGGGAAGAGTAATTGTTCAATCTAAAATTCACAGAGAAGGCGATACACTTGTTATTGATGAAATTCCTTATGAAATAATTAAACAAGATCTTGTTAAAAAAATTGGAGATGTTGTTGATGCAAATCCACATTTAGAAGTAAAAGAAGTTCGTGATGAAACAGATAGAACTGGTTTAAGAATTGTTATTGAACTTTCTCCTAAAGCAGATTATGAAATTACAAGAAAATTTTTATTAAAAAATACACCTTTACAAATTTCATATAACTATAACAATGTTGTTATAGTTGAAAAGCAACCAAAACAATTAGGAATTATTCCAATAATTACTGCTTATATAAAACACTACAAAGAAATTTTTTCAAGAAAAACTAAATTTGACTTAGAAAAAGCAGAAAAAAGATTAGAAATTATCCAAGGTTTAATTAAAGCTATTTCGATTCTTGATGAAGTTATTAAAATAATTAGAGATTCTTCAAATAGAAGTGATGCGATTGCAAATTTAATTGCAAGATATGAATTTAGCGAAACACAAGCGATTGCAATTGTTGATTTAAGACTTTACAGATTAACTTCAACAGATATTGTTAAATTAGAAGAAGAGAAAAAAGAATTATCATCTTTAATTGAAGGTTATAAAGCAATTTTAGGTGATGTAAAAGTTCTTGAAGAAAAAATAATTGAGCAATTAACTACAACTAAAAAAGAATTTGGGGTTCCAAGAAGAAGTGAAGTTGTAAGCGAAATTGAAAATATTGAAGTTGAAATTAAAAAAACAATTGTACAAAAGGATTACACAATTTGAATTTCACAAGATGGTTATTTAAAAGCAATTGAAGATTCACAACTTGGTAAAAATTCAATGGATGACTTTAAACGTAAACCAAATGATATTTGAATTTCACAAGTTCCAGCTTCAAGTTTAGATTTTATTTTACTTGTATCAAGTGCAGGAACTTACTACTCAATTCCTGTTTATAAAATTATTCCAAGTAAATGAAAAGAAATCGGAATGCATATAAATAAAGTTGCAACAATTTCTGGAAATGAAAGAATTTTAGCAGCATTTGTAGTTAAACAATTTCAAAATGCAAAACAAGAAATACTTTTAGCAACTAAAAAGGGAATGATTAAACGTACTCCAGTTGAAGATTTAGAAACTAAAATGTTTTCAAAACCATTTAGAATTATTAAATTACAAAATGAAGATGAACTTGTATCAGCTTCACTTGTAACTTCAAAAACAAAAACAGTAACAATGTTAACAAGAACTGGTTTTGCTGTTAGATATGATATTGCTGAAATTCCCTCAGCAGGTCCTAATGCAAAAGGAGTTAAATCAACTGTAGTTAAAGAAGAAGATATTGTTGCTGGAAAAGCATTTTCAAATGGAGATGTTTTAATAATTACTAACAAAGGTAATGTTAAAAAAATTAAACAAGATCATGTACCAATTATGGCAAGACCAAAACGAGGAGTTAGATTATATCCTTGAAATAAAAAACGTGATGAGTTTGCAACATTCTTATATAATATTCAAACAAATGATATTTTAAATATTTTGGATGAAGAAGATAATTTAATACAATTAAATGTTAAAAACTTCAAATTTGCAGATTTAGAAGACGTGCCTGAAGATTTAGACATGGCTGAAATAATTACAACTACTTTGGAAAAATCATTTATTATTAAAAATAATGACATTCCACCAACTCCAAAAGGTGGAGAAGATGAAGAACCAAAGAAAGTTGTTGGCTTAAAAAAGTCACCACCCGTTAAAAAAATAGCGGCAGCCAAAGTTGAAAAACCTAATGATATTAAAGTAGAAATACAAGAAGAAATTGCTCCTCACGAAGTTGAAGAAGAAGTAATCTTTGATGATGTTGAACAAGAAATTATTCTTGATGATGTTGAAGATGAGATCATTTCTGATGATGTTGAAGAAGAAGTAATCTTTGATGAAGTTGAACAAGAAATTATTCCTGAAGAAATTGAAGAGGAAGTAATTGTTGATGATGTTGAAGATGTTGAAGATGAGGTCATTTCTGAGGAAGTTCAAGAAGAAGTAATCTTTGATGAAGTTGAACAAGAAATTATTCCTGAAGAAATTGAAGAGGAAGTAATTCTTGGGGATGTTGAAGATGAGGTCATTTCTGAGGAAGTTCAAGAAGAAATGATTAAGGAATCAATGGAATCTAATGAAAATAAAAAAGGGAGCATTAGTGATGAAGAAACTAGTGACCTTAAAATAGATCTAGATGACTTAATTTAAAAGCACTTTATGTGTTTTTTTTATTTTAATTGTGATTTAATTAAAATAATGAATTTTAATTATTAGAAAGAAAAAAAATGAAGCAATACAAAGGTAAAGTATCAAAATTTATTTTTAAATCAGATAATGGCTATGCAATAGCAGTTTTTGTTTTGTTTACTGATGAGAAAAAATCTATTGTAATTACAGGGCCGATTGGTATGATGAAAATTGGTATTATTTATGAAGTTAGTGGTGAAGAAATCGATGACCCAAAAAGAAATCAAAAAAGTTTAGCTATAAAAAGTTTTAGTCAGGTAAAAAATTTTGATAATGATGGTTTAATAAAATATTTAAGCTCGTCAGTTTTTCCAACAATAGGAAAAAATTTAGCAAAAAATATTGTTGAATATTTTAAAGAAGATGTTTTTAGCAAAATAATGAATAATAAAAATGAATTATTTAATATAAAAGATATGACACAAGCAAAAGCAGAAATTATTTATGATGTAGTTATTTCAAAGTTTGGAGATACAAAAATTTTAGATATATTTGTAGAAAATAATTTAAAAATTGAATTTTTAAATTTATTACAAAAGGAAGAGGAAGATATTAATTTTATTGAACAAATTTTAAGAGAAGATTTTTATAGTTATGCTAATGAAAAGAAAATGCAACCATTTTATGAAGTTGATAGAGTATGTATAACTTTTGGAATGGAAGAAAATGATGAAAGAAGAGTTTCTTGATTTGCAAATGAATTTGTAAAAGAAATTCTTTTTCAAGAAGGTAATACGTTTACTGATATGGACCAACTACTTAAAAAAATGAAAGCCCATTTTAATTTAAGTGAAAATGAAATAATAAATAAATTAGTTTATGCAAAAAATCAGAAAATCATTTATTTTAAAAATCAAAAAATATATACAAAAGAAAGTTATGAAGATGAACAATTCATAGCAAAAGAATTATTTGATTTATTAAATAGATCAAATTATTTAAAAAGAGAATTTAATTTTGAAGAGAAACTTAAAGAAGTTGAACAGTTTATTTCTTTGAGAAGTGGAATTAAAAATTTTAAATATAATAATGAACAAGTAGAAGCAATTAAAAATTTTATTGAAAATGATGTTTCAATAATAACAGGTGGACCTGGTACTGGTAAAACAACAGTTATTACAGGAATAGTAAAAATGTATGAGCTGATATATAACGATAGTAATTTTGCATTAACAGCTCCAACAGGTAGAGCAGCTGGTAAAATAAAAGATGATTCAGGCTATAAAACATCAACTATTCATCGATTGTTACAATATTCAGGCAATGATATTTTTGAAGCAAATGAAAATAAACCAATATTCAAAAATTTAGTTGTAATTGATGAATGTTCAATGATAGATAATCATTTATTTGCTTCTCTTTTAAGGGGAGTTAAGGGAATTAAAAAGTTGTTATTAGTTGGAGATGTTGAACAACTTCCAAGCGTTAGTTATGGTAATCTTTACGAAGATTTAATTGTAAGCAATTATTTTAAAACAACAAGACTTGTAAAAAATAATCGTCAATTAAATAGTGAAGGTGAAATTAATTCTATTATTGCACTTTCAGATGCTATTAAAAATGAAAGCATTAATAATTTTAATTTTGAAAATTCTACCAATGTTAATTTTAATTTTTCTAAAGATTATGATAATGTTATTAACTTTTTAAAAGAAACTTATAGTAATTTAAATCCATCAAATATTGATGAACAGTTAAATGATCTACAAATAATTGCTCCGATGTATAAAGAAAAGTTGGGAATTGATAATTTAAACAGTATTATTCAAAATTTAGTTAATCCAACAAAGTCTAAAGTTTATAAAAGATATGATTTAGAATTTAGAGTAAATGATAAAGTTATGTACATTGAAAATGACCCTATTTATGAACTTTCAAATGGAGATGTTGGATATATTAAAGAGTTAAATTTTATTGGTGATAAATTAAAAACAGCTAAAATTATTTTTAATGAAAGAGAAATTGAAATGGGTTCAAGTTCATTTCAAAAAATAAAATTAAGTTATGCTTGCTCAATTCACAAAACTCAAGGAAGTGAGTATAAAAATACAATTATTGTTTTAGATGGTAATAATAGAAACTCTAATTTTATACTTAATAAAAAAATGTTATATACTGCAATTACTAGAGCTAAACAAAATTTATTTATAATCTCAGATCAAATATTGTTTTTAAAATCATGTAATAGAAATCCTAAGCCAAGATTAACTACTTTAAAAGAAGCTATATTAACCTTAAAAGAGCAATAGAATTTTGAATTGTTTAATTTCTTTAATAAACTTGTCAATTTTTGACTTAAAATATAATTGTTAGGAGCTAAAATATGATTATAAAGAATGCAAAAATAGTAGTTGAAAATAAAATTATTGAAAATGGTTGATTAGAAATAGAAAATAAATTTATTAAATCAATTAATGAGGGTAAAACTAATCTTGAAGGAATCGATTTAGAGGGAAATTGATTATTACCGGGTTTTATTGATTGTCACGTTCATGGTGGTTATGGTTATGATTTTGAAAATGGAACTATTAGTGCTTTTGAAAACTTTTCAAAAAATGTTTCAAAAGAGGGTATAACAAGTTATGTTCAAGCAAGTGTTACTAATTCAAAAGAAAATAACATTAAATATTTAAAAGAATTTAGTACATTTATTGAAAATCAAAATTCAGGTTCAAAATGTTTAGGAATACATATGGAAGGACCGTTTATTTCAAAAGAAAAAAAAGGTGCACATGAAGTTTCTTTATTAACAAATCCAGACATTGCTTATTTAAAAGAATTGGTTAAAGCATCAAAAGATAATGTTAGAATTGTGACCTATGCAGCAGATTTACAAGATGGTAGTTTTACAAAGTATTTATTAGAAAATAATATTTTACCAAGTGTTGGTCATACAAATATGAGCTTTGCACAGTGTGAAAGAGATTATCAGATTGGTTTTAGACATGTCACACATTTATTTAATGGAATGAGTGGCGTTAGTCAATATGAACCAGGATTAGCAACTTTCAGTTTATATAAAGATGATATTTTATGTGAAGTAATTACTGATGGAATTCATATTGAAAAAGATACTTTAAAGTTAATTTATAAAATTAAAGGAGCAGACAATATTTGTATTATAACTGATGCTATGAATGCCAAAGGATTAGATGATGGTGAATATAAATTAGGAAATTTGGAAGTTATTAAAAAGGGAATGAAAGTCTTTTTAAAAGAGAGTGGTGTTTTAGCAGGAGCTGGAGCAACGTATGATTTTAATGTTAGAGTTATGTTAGAAGCAAATCCCGAAATTAAAATGACAGATTTAATTAAAATGACATCAATAAATATTGCAAAGCAATTAAAAATATTTGATAAACGTGGAAGTATAGAAAAAAATAAATTTGCAGATTTAGTTGTTCTAAATAAAAATTTAGAAGTTTTAAAAACATTTGTAGAAGGTGAAAGGGTTTATGAAAAATAAAGTTAATCCAAGAAGTTTTACATTGATAAAATTCTTATTAACTTTAGGATTAATTTTTAATTATTCAATTTCACTGATATCATTTATTAATGTTTTTAAAGGTAATGGACAAAGTTTAATAATAGAGTCAAAAACATATATTGCAGTTCAAATTTTATTATTGATATCATCAATTTCAAGTTTATTAATTTTCTTTTTTGTTAGAAAAAATGTTCATAAAAAATTAAATTATAAATATATTAAAAGAGAAAAAATTCAAATACTATTATGTTTAATTTTTATTTCAATTATTTTTGTCTTATCAATTATTGATATTCTAACTTTTCTTTTTATTTTTAAAAATATTTATGTAATGGTTATAATATTTTTAATTATTCAATTAATTTTAGGAGTTATTATTTCAATCTTAGAAAGTTTTTCAAGATTATCAGAACAAGTAATTGCCAATAAATTATGATTTGAAGAAGAGGAAGAAGAAATAAAACTTAAAGAAAATAATAAAAAAGTAAAAGTAATAGAAAAAAAAGATGGAGATTTTAATCCATTTATGCAGGAGGAAGAGCATGATTAAATTTGGAACGATAGGGACTTCAAAAATTACACAGCAATTTATAACAGCTGCTGTAAAAAATCCAAATTGTAAAGTTGTATGTTGTTATTCTAGAGATAAAACTAAGGCAAAAGATTTTATTCGTGATCACAAATTATATGCAAAAGCAGTTGATAATTTTGATCAAATGTTAGATGAAGTTGATGCAGTTTATATTGCTTCACCAAATGGTTTGCACTATGAACAAGCCAAGTATTTTTTAACACAACAAAAACATGTTTTACTTGAAAAACCATTAACTTTATCATTTCAACAAGCTCTTGAAATATCACAAATTGCAAAGAGAAATAATGTTTTTTTAATGGAAGCTTACAAAACATTTCACTGCCCACAAATTTCTCATCTATTTAAATTTGTTAAAAGCTATCAACCATTTATTGCTAATTTAAATTTGAATCGCTATTCTTCAAGAATGGCTCAAGTAAAAATGGGGCAATATGATTCAGTTTTTGATGCAAAACTTGGTAAGGGTTCTACATATGATATGTTGATTTATCCAGTTGAATTAAGTATTGCCTTATTTGGACCTGTAACTGAAGTTAAATCAATGGGTCAAAGGCTTGCAAATGGAAGTGGAATGAATGATTGTGTTATTTTAAAACACGACAGTGATGTATTAACAAATATTGTTTGTAGTAAAGCCAGTAGGGGAGTTATTGAAAATGAATTGCTTTCAGATATTGCAACTTTAACTTTCAAAAATGTTATACAATTAGAAGAAATTAATTTATATAAAACAAATTCTAATGATGTTGAAGTAATTCATAAAACTGAAAATGATAAAGATTTATTTGAATATGAAATTGCAGTTTTTTTGAAAATGATAGCTGAAAATGATTTTAGTTTAAGAGATTATCTATTAGATATTAGTTGTGAAACAGTTAGAGTACTAAATCTTGTAGAGAGTAATCAAGAAAAACCAGGAGAAATTTAAAATGAAATTAAATAAATATATTGATCATACTTTATTAAAAGCTGATGCTAAAAAAGTTGAAATAGAAAAATTATGTCTAGAAGCTAAGGATTATGATTTTGCAACAGTTTGTATTAATCCAACTCATATAATTTATGCAAAAGAATTGTTAAAAGGAACAAATGTAGGAATAACTACAGTTATAGGATTTCCACTTGGAGCAACAACAAGTGAAGTAAAAGCGTTCGAAACAAAACAAGCAATTGAAAATGGAGCAACTGAAATTGATATGGTAATAAATGTTGGAGCAGTTAAAGATGCTAATTGAGATCTTGTTTTAAATGATATGATTGCTGTAAAAAAAGCAGCTTTAAATAATTGTGTTAAAGTAATTTTAGAGAATTGTTTATTAACAAAAGAAGAAATTACTAAATGTTGTCAATTAGCTTTAAAAGCTAATTTAGAGTTTGTTAAAACTTCAACTGGTTTTTCAACTGGGGGAGCAACTTTTGAAGATGTAGCATTAATGAAATCAATTGTCAAAGATCAAGCAAAAGTTAAAGCAGCTGGAGGAGTTAGAACTTATCAAGATGCTATAAAAATGATTGAAAATGGTGCTGATCGCTTAGGAACAAGCGGTGGAGTTGCTATTGTTAAAGGTGAAGAACATAAAAATGGTTATTAGATTTGAATTTTAAAGAAATTTGAAATATATATTAAAAACATGTATTTTTAATAGATTGATTAAAGTAGAAGATTAATTATTTAAAATATAGTATTTTTTGATATTCTAATATAGTATGTTAATGTTAATAATTTTGAATATTCAAAATTATCATTATAGAATAAACTAGATATATTTATAAATTTAAAAAAGGGGAAAAAATGTGAGTATCACTAAATTTTATATCAGATATTATTTTAAATATTTATGGAAAGCGCAATGCGGAATACTTTCTTAATAAAAGAAGAAAAAAAAGAAAAAATAAAATAAATCTTGAAAAACATTTATGAAATTCAAATATTAGAATAACTTATTTAAAAACAACTGCAGATCAATATTTATTTAATCTAAAAATGAGTAAATATAATAGGAAATTGCAAATTCAAGAATTGAATGCTGAAATAATAAAATTGCCAGAAAAAATTATAGCGAGAAATAATTTAGAGAAAGATGTAATAACTAAGGGTAAATTATTAATAAATGTTAAAGAAGATTCTAAATATTATAATCAAGCTAAATTAGAAATAACAATTACTCCTAATTAAATTAATAAATAATTATATTGAAAGGTTAAAACAATGAATATTATATGAATAATATCGGACTTAATACTAATAATTCTTTTAACTGTTTATTATGTATTTTTTTGACCAAATAGATGAAGATGAAATAGAGATGTAAGCAGGATAATTAATAAAAAAAGAAAAGTAAGTAAAATCAAGTTTGATTTAAATGAACATTTAACAAATAAAACAGTTAGAACAAATATTTTTAAAACTTTTGATGATCAAAATTATTTTTGTGATATTAAATATCAAAAGGGAAATAGTAGAGTTAAAGTTCAAGAACTTGAAATCACAGTACTAAAGTATCCTGAGGAATTATTTGAACAAGATAAAGAAGATTTTATTACAAAATGCAGCGGTAAAGCAATAATCAAAGTAAAAAATGATTCGCAATACTATAATAATTGTGAAATAGAATTAAAATTAATTGATAAAAAGTATAAATTAAAAAATAAGCTTTAGACTAATCAGCAGTATTAATTTAACAAGCAAAAGGTTGCTATAAAAAAGCAATTTTTTTTGATATAATATTAATAATATTTGTATTTTTAGGAGGATTTATCAATGAAAAAGTATGGATTTGAAATGGATGATTATAATTTACCAAGTTCAATCAGAAAGAGAATTGATGATTTAGTGGAATTAAATATAAATCCCTCAACTATAAATCTTATTACAACTGAATTTTCTTCTTCAAGTGAAGAAACTAAGGAAAATATAGGAAATTATATACAAAAACTTTTAGAAATAGAAGAATTTATCATTTATCAAAATAGTAAAAAAGGTAATAATGCAAACATAAAACAAGAATTAAATTCAAAAAAAAGATTGGCAAATCTTAAAAAAATTCAACAAATTTTTATTAGAAAAAATGCTTTAAATGTACAACAACAGTTAAATAAAAGATATCAACCAATAAATAACGTTTCTAGAAAGTTACATTCTTTAAGAGAAATTAAAGCAGACAATAATAGTGATTTTAGCGACCAAAATAAAATGCAAGAAATTGCAAATAAAAAAGCAAAAATTGAAATGGCTATTAAAGGTGAGCAACAAAAAATTAAATTAGCTCAAATTGAATATGAAAAAGCTAAACTTGAAGAAGATCAAATTACGCAAGAATTAAAGTTAAATATTGCAAAATTTGCAAATAATAGATTAAAAAAAATATCAGATGCTATGACTACTTATAAAACTATTGATCAAATTCCTGATAAAATTATTGATGAAAGTTTTTCTAATGATGAAAATGAATTTGATTACAAAGAAGTTATTCATGAGCTTTGCAATTTAGATGAAACAGAATTTAACTCAGATATTTTAAAAACAATTGAAATTAATCTTGAAACATTTTTTGATGTTCCTGGATTTGATAATTATGAAGAGGAAATGATTAATATGAGTAGATCTAGATATACTCAAGCTTTAAGAAATAAATCAGAAAAAAGAGAACTTAAAAACTTACAAAATGAAGAAATTAATTTTGAAAAAACTAAAATAGAGAAGGAGTTACAAGAAGAAATCAAAAATAATAATAGTAAAATAATTAATAATGCTATTTATGAACAAAATAGCTCTTTAAACAATGAAATTCAAAATAAACAAAATTTAAAAACTATTTTACAAGAAACTAAAATTATTGAAAAAGAAGAAAAAGAAAGTAAACAAGATATTGACAATGAGATAATTAATAAATCTACTTATCAACAAGATCCTTTATTTGACAATAAAATTGCAATTGAACAAACTTTACAAGAAATTGAAATAAATAAATCAGAAACAGAGAAATCTAAAATTGATTCAAATGAAAGAACTAAAGATATTTCTAAAGTTGTTGAACCTAAAGTTATTATTAAAGAAATTAATAATTTTTTATTTGAAAATGACAATACCAGAGAACTTATAACAAAAAATAAGGTCAGTGACAATATTGAAAATTTTGAAAAAGAAAATAATTTTTTAGTTTTAGAAAATACTAATGAAAAAATTATTAAAAAAATTAAAAAGAAAGCAAGAGCAAAAGATCGTCAAATTGAAAAATTGATAAAAGAAAATGAGTTTCTTCATAAAGAACTTATTAAGTTAAGAGAAGAAAAGAAAATAGCTGAATTAAGAGAACTTGAAAATAAAAAAAGAAGATTAAATGAAAATTTTGAAGATACTCTTAAAAGAGAAAGAAGAAAAATTGAAACTACATATCAAATTCTTGAAAGAAAATGAAGAGCAGAAGCAATTAATAAATCTTTAAATTCTAAACAAAAAGCTTTTAGAGTAGTAAATTCTATTAAAGAAAAATCAAAACTTTTACAAAATTCCAATGCTAATAATTTGGAAATGATTGTTGAAGACAATAGTAATAAATTAAAAGCTAATAATAATGAAATAAAAGTTATAGTTGAAAATAATAAATTTAATAACACTATAAGTTTGAACGAAAGCAATTCTGGAAATGAAAATAGTTCAATTGATAGAAATGTTGTAATTAATGATGACTCAAAAGTAATTATTAAACAAAGTAATTGAAAAAAAGAGAAGGATAGAAATCAGAAAAACTTTACAAATAAAACTTCAAATACAAATAGTAGTTCAAACGTAAATGTTAATCAAAAAAATATTAAAGATAATTTAAGTCAAAATATAGTTACAAATACTTCTAGTAGTAATGAAACTTTAAATGTTGATAATAATTCAAAAATTACTGTTGAAAATATTAGTAACAATTTGGTTACTAATAATAAGGAATCAGAATTTATTATAGAAAATAATTCAATTAATAATAGAGTTTTGAATACAGATAATAGTTCAGAAAAAAATATTGAAAATGAAGTTAATAATGTAACAACTAATAATAAAGAACTTAAAGTTATAACAAAAAAAGTTTCAACAGTAAATCAAAAGGGAAGAACTAATTCAAAAAAAAATAGTTCACAAAAAATAATTGTTGATCAAAAAATTTCTTTTGCAAATAAAAATAATTTATCAACTGAATTTAAAAATCAAAATCAATATGAAGGTGATGAAAAGAGAATTTTATATTTAGAAAGTAGAAGAAAATTAAATATAATAACTAAAGAAGAAGCAAAAGAATTAGAACTTAAAAAAAGACAAAATCATCATACTTCATCTAAGATAGTTTTAAGTAAATATAAATTAGTGAAAAGATAGGTTGATTAACATATCTTTTTTTTATGCTAAAATAACCATATAAAAGGTGGAAAAAGTCATGGAAAATTACCAAACTCAATTTAGAGATTTTGATATATCATGATATACAAAAAATAAAACAAAAAGTTTCTTAAAAAAATTAGGCACTAGTTTTGGATTTGTAATTATTTTAATGCCTATATTTGGAATTATTTTGTCAATAGGAAATGCTACCAAACTTAGTTTATTAACTAATATTGGCAGTATTTTATTTTCAAATATTGGTATTTGATTTGCCTTAGCTATTATTATAGGATTTACATCAAATAAGGGTGTTGCTGTTTATTGTGGAATATTATCCTACTTAGTCTTTAATGTTTTTATTTGAGCTTCAATAAAGAATAATGATAATAAGAATTTATTTAATATTTGATTTTGACATGATTTGCAAAGAAATCTTTATCTATCAAAACTTTTTTTTGGAGGCTTAGAAACATTTAATTCTGGTATTATTGGTGGAATTTTAGTTGGAAGTTATGTTACATTTATTTATAAAAAATTTAAAGATATAAATTTACCGAAAGGTTTAGAGTTTTTTGCAAAAGAAAGATTTGTAATAATTTTAAGTGTTTTATTTTCAATAATTGCTGCTTGTCTTTTTATTATAATATGACCAATATTTGGTTTTCTACTGTCAATGATTGGTTCTATAGTTGCTAAGTCACCAATAGGGCTTGATGCTTTTATATTTAGAACAATACAAAGAATGTTAATTCCTTTCGGTTCAAATTTGCTTTGACAATCTCCAATGTGATATACCCAAGTTGGGGGAGATTTAAATTCTTATCAACAAGATTTGTTGATTCAATATTTATTAAGAGTGACTGAAAGTGAAAATCTAAGTATTATAAATGAGCTTTTAAATATTAATCAAAAGGGTTTTGGTCAAGATGAAATTACTAAGATTTTTCAAAATAATTTAAATAATGCTGATTTTGCAAAAATTGAAGAAAATATTAATTTTTGATTTAAAGAAACAGAAAGCATTTTTGCAACTAATCCCAGTGGTGATCAAATTATTTGAAATATTGTTTCAAATAATAAATATATAACTGTTGATGATTGCTGGAATGTTGGTTTGCGAGTAAGTAGATTTATTTCTGGTGGATATATTAATTCGATTTTTATTTTACCAACTTTGTCACTTACTTTGCTATTAATGACACCAAAAGGTGAAAAAAGATCAAAAATGGGCATTTATATTACTGCAGCTTTAACAGCAATGCTTGTAGGAGTAACAGAGCCTGTAGAATATCTATTTTGTTATACAATGCCTTTATTTTATTTTGTCATTTATTGTCCTTTAAATGGTCTTTTAGCTATGTTAACTTCGTTATTTAAAGTAAAACTAGGAACTTCATTTTCAACTGGTCTTTTTGATTTTATATTAAGTGGTGTTGTACCAACTGCAAATGGAGTTAATACAAGAATATGGATTATTCCAATAATAGGAATAATTGCTAGCATTTTTATATTCACAATTGCTTTCTTTTGATTTAAAAAATTTAATAAAGAAGAAAATATTATTAATATTGAGGCAAAGTTATTAAGAGATTCTATTTATATTTTAATTGACGATTTTGGAGGTTTAAAAAATATTGCTTTATATCAATTAACTCAAAAAGAATTAATAATTAAATTTAAAAATAATAATAATGTTTCAAATTTATTTGAGCATTTTCAAAAAATTGAAAGAACTAATGAGTCCACAATTTTTACAATTAATGAAAGTAATAAAGAGAAGGTAGAAGTGCTAAGTTTTATTATTGCTAATAGAAATAATAAAACAAAATTTAAAAAAGAACTTAAATAAGTTCTTTTTTAAATATGGTCGTTAATTGTTTTTAAAATATTGACAGCAACTTCATTTTTTTTAGAATTATTAAATTCAATAACTTGCTTACTTTTTGTTAACAATATTTTTATTTCGTTAGTATCTGATTCCATAGCACTTGCAAGATTAACTACTAACATATCAAGATTTTTTTCTTGGGATTTACTTCAAGCTTTTTCTAAATTAAAATCATTTGCTAATGAGAACCCAACTAAAAATTGATGTGTTTTTACTTTTCCTAGCTCTTTTAAAACATCAACAGCAGGGTATAAAGAGAGATTTAGATCATTTTCTGAAAGTGATCTTTTTTCTATTTTTTTATCAGTATAATTTGCAACTTCAAAGTCATATAAAGCAGCTGAGCAAATTACAATATCGGAATTTTCATAGTTTTTTAGCATTTCTTCTAACATTTCATCATTTGTTTTTACATAAACATTATCATTATCTGTAAAATTAGGTAATAAAGTGTCACCAAAAACAGTTTTTAGTGATTTACAATTATTTTTTAACACTTTTTTTAATTCATTTCCCATTTTACCACTACTTGCATTTGTAATATATCTAACTTTATCAATATAGCTTCTAGTTTTTCCAAAATTAAGCAAAATTGATTTATCTTTTAAGTTTTTATAGTTATTTTCTTCCAATTCAATAATTTTTAACACTTCTTCGGGTTCTAAAGCTCTTCCAATACCTTCATGACCACTTGCTAATTTGCCATATTTGGGTTCAATTCATTTGACATTACCAGTCGCCTCTAAAATTGTCTTATTTTTCTCTAAAATAGGATTTAAATACATGTTTGAATTCATACTTGGAAATAAAATTGTTTTATAGTTGGAAACTGAAAAAATTAAACTAGCCAAATCATCAGCTAATCCATTGGCAATTTTACCAATGTAGTTGTAAGAGGCAGGGTAAACCACATTTAGAGTGCTTTGAAAGGCAATTTTTATATGATCACCATAATGATGTGAGTCATAGAATTCTCTATCAAATATGTCCTCTAAATAGTCAATATTGGCAAAATTTACGAACTTTTTAGCATTTTTTGTTGTAATTAACTTAACTTCATATTTTTTTGACAATAATTTATATAGCTTTAAGGATTTACTAGCAGCAATTCCACCTGTAACTATTAGATTAATTTGTTTTTTCATAATTTTCACCCATTTCTTTAAATATTATCTACTTTTTTGCCATTTTTTTCATTTTTTTAGTAAAAATTATAGACACAAAGCAATTTACAATCTATAATTATTTTTGACTAGGAGTTGAAAAAATGGCAAGTGTTGTTGTACGCGAAGGTGAACCAATTGAAAAGGCACTAAAACGTTTTCAAAAAGTAGCTGCTTCAAATAAATCAGAAGCAAGAAAACGTGAATATCATTTAAGTAAAAAAGAAAAACGTATTTACAAACAAAAGCAAAATAAAAAATTTGGTTAAACAAATTTTTTATTTTTTTTTACTTTATTTTATTTTTTTATTAGTTTTAAACTGTCAAATAAGATATAATAATAGATATAAATAAAACTTTGAAGGAGAAACATCTGAGATGAAAAAGAACGATAAAAGCGCATATTCAATTAATAATTTATATTCATTGGGTTCATCAGAAAAGCTTGAAAGTGGTAGAACTGTTGGAAAACCTGAAAATTTAACTAATAACCAAATTTCAAAGATTGAATTGTTAAGAAAGTCTAATAGTATGGGTTCTTCTAAAGAAAAGAAAGCCGTTTCTCAATTAGGAGACTTACCTGAAGAAATAAAAAAATCAATTGAAAAAAAAGCTAAACTTCATGAGATTTTAAATAATGGAAGACATTATACAGTTGAAGATTTAAAAATAAAATTAGCAATGGAAAAAAAACCAATTGATAAAAAAAGAGCAAGTCAAATTAAAGAAGAAAGAATTATGTTTTTCAAAGAAAATATTGAAAAATTAAAATTAAATAAGAAGAGAAAAATTAAAATAGTATATGAAGAATAAAAAAATAAAAGCAAAACAAGAAAATGTTTTGTTTTTATTTTTTTATAGCGATTATATAATAGGGGTGATACTTAAATGTATTGTTTAGAAGGATATATATTAGAACAAGATGAAGAGTGCTTATTATTAAAAGTAAATCAAATTGGATACAAAGGCTTTAAAATTTTTAAAGAAAATTTCGCTTTAAATAAATTAAAACTTTTATATGTTATAAATTATAAAAATGAATATTCAAATGATCTGCTATTTTTTGAAAGTAAGAAGGTGAGAGATTTATCAGAATTAATTTTAAATATCAAAAATATTGGAATAAGCACCATTAAAAAAATATTTAAAAATGTTAGCGAAGAAAATTTTATTAAAATTTGCAAAGAGCAAGATATAAATACCTTAAATAAAATTTCAAATTTATCTGAAAGTATTTGTAAGAAAGTTATCAATGAAATAAGGTTTAAATTATTTAATGAAAAATATAATTTAAAGCAAATGAATGTAATAAATTCATTAAATAAACTTGGTTATAAATTATCTGATATTTATAAGTCAATTCAAAATATTGATTTAAATTTAAGTGAGGAAATTCTTTTATCTAAAGCAATTTTAAATTTAAATAATTATGGAAACTAATATTTTTAGACCGAATAGTTTAGAAGAGTTTATTGGTCAAAAAAATATAATTAATAATTTAAATGTATTTGTAATGTCAGCTCAGAAAAGAAATAAAAATTTAGATCATATTCTTATTCATGGTCCTTCAGGGTTAGGGAAAACAAGTTTAGGTTATTTGGTTTCAAAAATAATAAATAAAAAAATTCATATTTTAAATGGACAGAGCTTACAAAAACCAAGTGATATAATTTCACCGTTAACATCTTTAAAAGAAAATGAAATTTTATTTATTGATGAGATACATTCTGTTTCCAAAGAAATTTTTGAAGTATTATATCCAGTCTTAGAAGATAATAAGTTAAATATAATAGTAGGTAAAGAATATAATTCAAAAGTTGTAAATATAAAATTGGCAAACTTTACTTTAATTGGAGCAACAACTGAAATAAATAAATTAGTAGAGCCATTTAAGAATAGATTTTCAATTTTATTTCATTTTCAACATTATAGTGACAATGAAATAACAGAAATAATTAAATTAAATTGCAAAAAATTAAATATGAATTTAGACATTGAGGTAATAAAATATATTTCAAAGTTTTGCCAAAACACTCCAAGAGTTGCAATTAATCTGTTAAAAAGAATTTATGATTACATTATAATTTTAGAATTAAAAAATGTTAATATAGAAATTATTAAAAATATTTTTTTGGAATTAGAAATTTATAAATTTGGTCTAAGTAATCAAGAATTATTGTATTTAAAACTTTTATATAAACATTCAACATTAGGGATTGAAACCATTCAACAAGTTATGGGTTTGCAACAACAAATAATTATTAAGACAATTGAACCGATATTAATTAGAAATTTTTTAATTGAAAAAACAGTTAAAGGAAGAAAAATAACTGAAAAAGCAATTTTATGATTGGAAAAAGAAAATTTAATTTAAGTTTAAATTTATTTTTTATTTATAAAAACTTAAATGTTAAAATATAATTTGATTGTAAAGGAGATACTATGTTAAGACTAGCAAGAACTTTAACAAATGTTGGAATTTATTTGATTCTTACATTATTAATAAATATAATGATATTTTCAATTTTATTAATATCAATAAAGCCACTTATGGATGGGAGTTATAAATATTTTTTAGATTTGGGAAAATGGTTGCAATCAAATTTGGATGCAAGTTTAAGTTTAATAAAAAGTTTGGGGATTATTATTTTATTAGCTTCATTTCTATCATTTATTATTTTAATTTTAATTTTAATTTGAATTAATTCAAGAAAATCAATTTCTCAAAGATTTGGATATATTTTTGGTTTATGTGCAGGGGGAGCAGGATTATTTATTTCAATTTTACCTGCAATGACATTTGGAGTCTTTGCAAATGGAGATGAATTATCGATTCTTTTATCATTAATATTCTTTTTATTAATGGGATTGAGTAATTCACTTTTGTTAACTGGTTCAATATTTGGTATATTATCTGCAAAAACTTATTTAGACAATTATGAGGATAAAAATAAATCTAAGGAATAAAATAATTTTAATAAAAAGTTAGTGTATAATATTTTTGATTATATTTCAAAGGGGCTAATATGGAAAAAAAAGTTTACAACTTAAAAAAATCAAGTTTAGGTAAAGTAACATTTGAAGATGGAACAGCATTTTGCATGATTACAGGTAAAAATGATAATGGAGAAGAATTTAGAGAGATTTTAATTATTAAATCACTTGAAGAGCTTATAAAAAATTTTCATAAATGATCAATTGAAATAATTTCTTTAAATATAAAAGAAATAGATACATTTAATAATAAAATTAAAAATTGACTAATACAAAACTGAATGGAAAATGGAATTCTTTCATTCAAAAAAGAATTATATGAAAATTCTGGTTTAGAAGAAATAAAGAATATGGGAGCAATTGAATTTCTTAATTCAGAACCTGAAATTTCTCAATTGATATTGGTACACATTGCAACTAAATATACAAGTGGTCATTTAAAAATCCCAATAAATGAATTAGAACTATCAATAAGATATATTAAAAATATATTAGCAATTAATTTTTGAGATGATAGAGTAAATAAAGAAGAAGAATAAAATTAAGAGAATATTAATTCTTTTTTTATTTGTTATAATTTATATGGTGATAAATTTGAAAAAAATAATAAACTTTTTTGGTGTTGCAACATTATTAAATTCGACAATTATAACTGTTATATCTTGTGGTGGGACTCCAAATTATAATAGTTTTTATGAAACTAATTATAATAAAGCTTTTCAAACTGTTTTTAAAAATGAAAAAAATATTCAAATCAAGGAATTTTCAATGTTTCCTGAATTAGTAAAAAATAATAAAATTCCAGAACCAGAATCTAAAGAAAAAAAATATATTGAACAACTTATTTTAAGTGGGAATGAATTCAAATTAAATTGTGAAGAGTTTATTTGTAAAAATGATAATTTTTTTTATGGCAAAAAACTGACTTCAATTGAATATGGAAATTTAGGAGAAGATAAAAATATAAAAGAAAGAATAAAAACACAGTATGCTTTAGATGATTTAGCTTCATGGTTTAATATAGAACCAAACACAAAACCAGATTTTTTTTATGATTATACAAATTTAGAATTAACTTTAGATTATTCAAAAAATATATATTTTTTTAAAAAATATAGAGAAGAGCAAGATCTAATACTTTGGTCAAAACAAAATAGTTTAGAAATAGTAGATAAAAGTAAAGATAAAAAAATTAATACAGAGTTTAATTTTTTTGATAAGAATTTTATTTTAGATCAAGAAATTATTAAAAAATTAGTTTTAGCTGATTTAGTAGAAATTAATACAGAGGAAGTTACTGAAAGCTCAACTAAAGAAGGGGAAAAACAAAATATTTTAAAAATTTATTTTAAAAATATTGATAAACTAAAAACTAAAGAAAAAGTAAACAATGTAAAAAGTTTATTTTATTCTTATCAACAAGATATTGAGTTTAAATTAATTAATAATACAATTAAAAATAATTTGGAAAATGATAATGAAAACTATGAAACAATAAATTTAGAAAGTTTTAATATAGACAATAAAAAAATCAGTAAAATTATTTTAGAAATTAATATAAAGGAGGATAATAATGAAAAAAATAATTCATATATTATCTAGTTTATTCATTATACCAACATCTTCAATTATGAGTGTTTCATGTAAACCAATAATTTCTATTGCTTCAAAAAGTTTTACTGGATTTACCAATGATTTAAATATTTTCTTTAAAAAAAATGAAACAATTAAAGTATATAATTTAGAATACTTAGAATTTATAAATGATTCATGAGAACATAATGGATTTGAATCAAGTTTATCTTCAAATAAAATTGAAAATAATATTGTTGAATTAAACATAAACAATCCCACAGAAGCAGAATTTATTCAAACATTATCAGAAATCTATAATCCAAATGTAATTGATAATTTTTATGATTTTACAGGGATGACAATTATTGTAGAAAATATTTTTCTAAATTCAATAGTTGTTAACAATGAAAATGGATTTTATAATACAAAAGTAGAATCTGATTTAGCTTTAACAATTAAAAAGGGTTGAAAAGATCAAGGGAAAATTTTAGCATCCTTAACTAATTCAAATGCTTTAAATAAAACAGAAACATTTTACTTTATAAATAAAATAATTTCAGGAATTAATTTTAGATTGAAAGTTTTGGAAAAACAAAATGAAGATGATAATTGAGATTATGAAATCGAAGGCTCATTAAATGATGATCAAAAAAAGGCATTTGTTAATAAACTAGTTTTCTCGGCAAAAACTAAATTATCATTAGATTTGTCAAATAAAATTACTTTTGAAATGGATGAAAATAGTGCAGATGAATTTCTAATAATTGATAATTTTAAATATAAATTTATTTAAAAAAGCAATGTAACTAAACATTGCTTTTTTTGAACTCTTTACTATTTTTAAAAATGCAATTGATTAGTTCAATTTTTCCTCTTAATTCTTCACTAATCATAATTCCCTTATTGAAAACAATTATTTTAGAATTTTCATTAATATTTTCAACTGAAAGTTCTTCAATTTCATTTTCTTGAATTTCTTGACCAATTATATTACCAAAATAATGTTCAATTATCTCACTAGCTTCTTTTCTCTTTTGAAAATCAGGGTCATTAGATACTATATCCATTTCTTCTTTATAAAATTCACTTTGTTTTGGATTTTCAGCACTTCATTCTTTTAGTTTTTTTAATGTCTTTTCTAAGTTTTTTTGAAGAATATATTCTAAATCTTCATATTCAATTTCATTAAGTAAAGTATCTTCTCCTAATTTATTAAGTAAAGTTTCAATTATTTTTAAAGACTTATTAAGATTTTTAGTTATATTATTTATTTGCATTTTCATTATTAATTCAGTTATTTTTTCTTGAATATTATTTGGGTTTTTTTCTATTGTTTCTAATAATTCTGATTGGGCAGCACTACCAATATTTTTAAGGTCGTCATTATTCTTAATATTTAAACTATATTTTTCAATAAAATCTTTAATATCACTATACTTTGAAATAGTTTCAATATCAGTTTTTACCTTGCTTAAGATGTAAGAAGTAACGTTTAAGTCCGGAGTAAAATCACCAAAGCCTGGTTCGTTATCTTCTATGAAGCCATTTCTAAAATTTTCTACTTTTTCAACAATAAAATTCTTAAATCATTTGACTGATATGTCATCTAAATATGTTTTAAAACTATTTGTATTTTGCATTTATTTTCACCTTTATAGATATAATATCTTATATTTATCAAAATTATATACCTAAAAATGTGATATTATCTTTTTAAAGTAGGTATTAATATGAAAAGGAATTCAATCCAAATCATTGATGAGGGCTTCTTTTTACTTAATGAAAATCAGAATTTTAGATTTGACAGAGAACGTTCTAAAAAAATATTGGAAAATATCCAATTTCCAATAATGGTTTTAGATACTGAGTTTTTTAATCATTCTCATGATAATGGTGAAAATGATAAAAAATTATATGATGACAATAATAAGGATTTAGTATATGTCATTCAGTATTCTTTTGCAAAATCATTAAAAGAGATTTCAAATAGAGATAACAAGAAGGCAATAAAATCAATTACAATTAAAAGAAACTTTAATGATAACGCATATAACTTTTTTGATCAATATTCAAAAATGATTATCTCATTTTTAAACATGTGTCGAAATAAGGAAATTAGAACAATTGTTTGTGCTGGAGCTAGCAATGATGTCAAAATTATTAATAAATGAATTAATGACAATAAACGATTATTTGCAAGAAAGACATTAAAAATGGCTTTTTATAATAAGGAAAGTAAAGAGTTGAATGCTAATTATTTTGATATATATGATATTTTAGAAAATACTTTTTCATTTTCAAATACTAATAAATTAGGTGAAGAATTTTGAAAACGTGAAAATTTACCTGCAGGTAAACAAAGTGATGAAATGATTGCCTTAACTGGTACTAAAAAGTTTTTTGATTGATTTGAAGATATTAATCAAAATATTTTCAAAGATGAAAAAGATGATATTTATACAATGTGTTGTAGTGCATATTCATTTTTTTCAAGATCAACTAATAAGAAAATGGACTATGAAGAATACAAAACAATGAATAAAAACATAAAAAGAGTAATTGATCATTGTTATAACGACGTTTTAAAAGTACTAGAGTTTTTATCTTTTGTATATGAATTTACAAACGTTCCATATGCTAAAAATACATATATTAAAAAATATTAATCTTGATAAAACAATAAAATTGGTATAATTAAAGTAATAATGTGGGGTGTTTGAATGTCAAATAAAAAGTCTAGAAATTTATTATTGCTTAATTATTTTAAACCCTCAATTTATCTTGAAAGTTATGAAAAGATAAATTTAGATTCATTAAAAAACAGTGGAATTAAGCTTATAATGTGTGATATGGATAATACTTTAATTGGTTGAAATGAAAGAATTCCTTCACCAAATGTTTTAAATTTTATTAAAAATATTTATTCGCATAATATGGAATTTGTCTTATTTTCTAACAATATTAGAAGTAGGGTTGAAAACTTTGCTAAAAAAGCAGGAATTACAAATTACTTTTGAGATTGTAAAAAACCACTTTTAGGTAAAATGAAATTGGTTAAAAAACTATTTAAATATAAAGAAGAAGAAATGATTATAATAGGGGACCAACTTGTTACTGATGTGCTTGTTGCAAATAGAGCCCATATTAAAAGCATTTTGGTATCACCATTAAGTAGAAATAAAGAAGAAAGTAAGATGGTGCAATTTTTAGAAAAACACATACTAAAAAAGCTGTCACAAAAAAATATTTTACATGAAGGATTCTACAATGAAGGAGAAATTGGAGGTAATTATGAAATTCTCTAACAATGACAAATTAAATGACATTGAAAAACAGCTTGAAAATTTAGAAGATGTGGCATTGCAAATCAATTCTAATATTGCTGAACCAAATTCAAGCAAAGTAAAACAAAGAAGTAAGGTTAGTTTAACTGAGCCTAAGCCAGGAATTGGTAATACAACAAATTATAAATCAGTAGGACCAAAAAAATGTATTGGTTGTGGAAAACAATTACAGATGGATGATAAAAGATTGCCAGGATTTAGTTTAGATATTGCAAAACAAGATTTGTGTTTAAGATGTTTTAAAATAAAATATTATAATAAATTAGTGGAACAAGAAATTAATGATGAAGATTTCATTGCTATAATTGATGAAATAAATCAAACTAAAAATAAAATTAGATATTATTATGTAGTTGATATGTTTGATTTACCTGGAAGTAGATTAACTTGATTAGAAAAATTAATTTCTAAAAAAGAAGTAGTTATTTTAGTTAATAAAATTGATTTATTTCCAAAATCAGTTAAGAAATTAAAAATTCTAAATTACGTCAAAAAATATTTTGAAGATTCAGCAATTGCTGGTTCAAAAATAATTTTTACTTCATCACTTAAAGTTGACTATATTTCACCATTAGTAAGTGAATTAAAATCCATAGACTATGATCAATATATTATTGGTATTTCAAATGCAGGAAAATCAAGTTTAATAAACGCTTGTTTGAAATTTAACCATCAAATTCCTTCTATTGTTACTTCAAAATATGTTAATACCACTTTAGATAAAATTAAAATTAACTTTACAGAAAATAATTATGTTTATGATACACCTGGTCTTGTAAAGCATAATCATATTGCTATTGCAACTGCACCAAATTATTGAGATTTTTTCTTCTTTCAAAAAGAAATTAAACAAGTTACTTATCAATTAAATGCGGGTCAATCAATTTTTTATGGCGGACTTGCATGATTTAGTTTTGTTGAGGGCCAAGCAGTTAATGAAAAAAATAATAAACCAATTAAGACAAATTTCCATTTTTATGTTAATAAACAAATGCCTTTACATAGAACAAAAAAAGTAAACGCACAGCATTATTTTAAAAAAAATCGTTATAGTTTATCTCCAAGATTATTATCAAGTGACAGTGATTTTGAAGTACATACTTTCTTATATAATGATGACAAAAAAATAGATTTACATATTTCAGGATTAGGTTGAATAAGTTTCAGATCATATAAAGGTATGAAATTAGAAATTACAGTTCCAAAAACAGAATATGGAATAAGAGTAAGTGAATTAGATGCTCTAATTTAAAGAAGTTTTAGATCTTTAGAAAATTAAAAATAATAATAAGAGTATAATTACTTTTTTTGTTATTTTTCAATTAAATTCAAAAAATAAAAAATAACATTTTGAAAAAAATATATTATTAATTAAGTAAAAAGTGATATATTTATATTAAATAAGTTTGGAGGCCACAAAAAATAATGAAATTAGTTTTAGTTATTGAAGTTGGGATTTCAGCATCAAAAGTAGGTTTAGTTAATCAATATGGTGATTTACAAGCTCAATTTTCAGTTGATCACCAAAAAGATAGAATAATTCCCAATTTGTATGAAAAGATAATTGATGGTTTAGAAACTATTGGTATAAATTATGATGATGATATTGAAAAAGTTGGAATTGCAATTCCAGGTTATGTTGATCATATGCTTGGAATAATTAGATATTCAGCAAATTTAGAATTAACAAATTATAATATTAAAGAAGAAGCTGAAGAATTATTTAAAAAGCAAATTTTTGTAATTAATGATGCTAATGCAAGTGCATTAGGAGAGTTTTGAACAGGAGTTGCAAAACAATATGATTCAATCATTTTTTACTATATTGATAGTGGAATTGGTGGAGCTGTTATAACTGAGGGAAAACTTTCACCAGGAGCTAGAGGATTTGCAGGAGAATTTGGACATGGTGGTGGAATGTTTCAAGATAAGTATGACTGTGTTTGTGGTTTAAAAGGATGTATTGAACCAATGTCTTCAACTACAGGAATTGTCAATCATTTTAAAAAGAGTTTAAAATCAAAAAAAAATCATCCAGCATCAAGTTATTTTAATAATATCGAAACAATTACTTTTAAAGAAATTGTTGAGGTTTTTGAAAATAATGAAGATCCAATTGAAGTTATTTTACTTTTACAAGAAGCTGTAGAACCACTTGTAATGCATATGGCAACAATGCAAAATGCCTTAGATCCAGAAGCTATTATTCTAGCTGGAGGATTAACTCAATTAGATCAACATATAATAAAAATAATTAAGAAAAACATTAAAAAATATATTATTGAAATGTTTGCAGAAGAATTAACAATTGAAAACGCTCAATTAGGAAATGATTCAGCAATGATTGGAAGCGCTTATTACGCATTAAATGATTGAAAAATATTCTAATTTTCAATCATTTTTTTATGGGAGATTTGTATGGAAATAGAAGAATTATTAAAACGAATTAATGAACTTGCTAAAATAGCAAAAGAAAGAGAATTAACTCCAAAAGAGGTTAAAGAACGTGATCAATTAAGAAAAAGATATATTGTTATATTTAGACAAGGTCTTGAACAACAATTAGAAAATGTCTCAATAATTGATGAAAATGGCACTATAACAAAGCCAAAAAAGATTAAGTAGTTAAAAGACTATTATCAAGAATTATTGTTCCTTAAAATATTTTTATAATTAAATTTAAATAATAAAAATTTTTAAAAATTCTTTTATTTTTGTAAAAGTTTTTATTATAATATAAATAGGCCTTAATTGGCTACGAAAGGGAACATAAATGAAAAAATTATTAGGATTATTAGGAGCAGCTGGTTTAGTTGCTACAACAAGTGCAACAGTAGTTGCTTGTGGTGGAGATAAAGAAGAAGAAAAAATTGATTTATCAAAATTAACTTTAACAGTAGAATCAGGAAAAACTTTAGAAGAAGCAAAAACTGATATTACAAAACAAATTAATGAAAAATCAGCAGATGCTAAAATTGATACTGATTTTACAGTTACTTTAAAAAGTAAAGAAGCAAATGATGAAGAAACTGGAAAAGATGTTTTAAAAGATGGAACTGTATTAACAGTTGCAGCAACAGGAGATTCAAAATTATTAACAGGTTCAAAAGAAGTTGAAGTTGGAGCTAAACCAGAATCTGAAAAAAAAGATATATCAAAATTAACAGCTGAAATTAAAGCAGAAACTACTCAAGAAGATGCTAAAAAAGCAATTGTTGCAGAAATTGAAAAATTATCAAAAGATGCTAAAGAAACAGTGGATTATACAATTGCTTTCACTAAAAAAACTAATGAAGGTGAAGACGTTGTTGCAGAAGGTGATTCATTCAAAGTTGAGGCAACTAAGTCTTCAAAATTATTGACAGGGACAGCAACTATTGTTGTAGTTAAAAAATAATTTGTACCTATAAAAACAAGAAATTTAAAAAACATATTATTAAAATAATTTATGCATAAAATTATTAAAAAAAATCCATTTAATGGATTTTTTTAATTTTATATTTTAATTAAACTGATAATTTTAAATATATCTTGATACTTAATAAGATTTTTTTATTTTTAGAGATATAATTATTTTGAATAAAAGTGAGGTTCAAATAGAAATATGAATAGAGAAAATAAAAATCTAAATGCTCTAAGAATTTTAGGGATAGAAGCTGTAAATAAAGCAAATTCAGGACATCCTGGAATAGTATTAGGAGCAAGTCCAGTAGTATTTACTTTATTTACAAAACTAATGAATTTAAATCCTAAAAATCCATCTTGATTTAATAGAGATAGATTCGTTTTAAGCGCAGGACATGGTAGTGCTTTACTTTATAGCGCATTACATCTATCAGGATTTGATTTATCAATAGATGATATGAAACAATTTCGTCAGTTAAATTCAAAAACTCCAGGACATCCTGAATTTGGTCATACACAAGGAGTTGAAGCAACTACAGGACCCTTAGGTCAAGGTTTTACAATGGGAGTTGGAATGGCTCTTGCAGAAAGTCATCTAGCTGGAAAATATAACACAAAAGATTTTAATATTGTTGATCACTTTACTTATGTTTTATGTGGTGATGGTGATTTACAAGAAGGTGTATGTCAAGAAGCAATAAGTTTTGCAGGAAGATATAAATTAAATAAATTAATAGTTTTACATGATTCAAATGATATTCAATTAGATGCTCCTGTTGAATTAGCTCAAAGCGAAGACATTGCTCTTAAATTTAAAGCAGCTGGTTGAAACACTTTGTATATCAAAAATGGTGAAGATTTAAAAGAAATTGAAAAGGCAATTTTAACAGCTCAAAAAAGCGATAAACCAACTTATATTGAAGTTAAAACAATTATTGGAATTGGTGCGACTAATCAAGGAACTACTAAAGTTCATGGCGCACCTTTGGGAAATGATATTGAAACAGTTAAAAACTATTTCAATTGAAAAGAAGAGGAATTTAAAGTCCCCCAAGAAGTATATGACTTTTGAAAAGAGAATGTTTTGAATAGGGGAGTTAAAGCAGACAAAGAGTGGAGTTCACAATTTGCAAAATACCAAGCAAAAAATCCAAAATTAGCACAAGAACTTACTAAATCTATTAATAAAGAGTGAAATATTGATTTAAATGAATTACAAGCTTTAAATAAAAATGCAGAGCAAGCTACAAGAGTAAGTTCAGGGGAAGTATTTAATTATTTAAGTAAAAATATAACTTCAATTATCGGAGGTAGTGCTGATTTATGTGAATCTACTAAAATTAAAGGTCCTGATGGAAACTATGATTTTAATAATTTAAGTGCCAGAAATATTATGTATGGAGTAAGAGAATTTGCAATGTGTGCTATTAATAATGGAATGGCATTACATGGTGGTTTATTACCAGTAGCTTCAGGCTTCTTTGTTTTTGCAGATTATTTAAAACCTGCTTTAAGAATGAGTGCAATTATGAAAGTTCAAACATTAAGTATTTTTACTCACGATTCTGTAGCTGTTGGAGAAGATGGACCAACTCATCAACCAATAGAACAATTGGCAATGCTAAGAAGTATTCCTAACATGAGTTTATATAGACCATGTGATATGGCAGAAACTATTGCAAGTTATTATAATGCTTTAAACAATAAAAATAATCCAAGTGTAATTGTAGCAACTAGACAAAATTTAAAGGAATTAGAACACAATAATAAAATTATTGAAGATGTTAAAAAGGGAGCTTATATTTTAAGTGAAACAAAAAATGCTAATATTACTTTAATTGCAACAGGAAGTGAAGTTGCTTTAGCAATGGATGTAAAAGCAATTTTAGAATCAAAGGGAAATAAAGTAAATGTTGTTTCAATGCCAAATATGAATGAGTTTATTAAGCAACCAAAAAAATATCAAGATTCAATTATCAACAGAAATACCCATAGATTCTCAATTGAATTATCAACAACTTTTGGATGACATCAATTCTTAGGTGATAATGGTAAAGCTTATGGAATTGATACATTTGGTTATTCAGCTCCGTTCAATGATGTTATTAAAGAAATTAAGTTTACAAGTGCAGAAATTGCAAAAGACATATTAACTATATTAAAATAATAAATTATTATGTTAATATTAAAAAGAATTTATTAATAAAGGAGGATCTACAAATGGGGACAATAGTATGATGAGGTGCATTATTAATAGCAATAGCTACTGCTATTGTTGGGGGAATAATTGGTTTTATAATAACAAGAAAAGTTATTCAAAAACAATTAAGAGAAAATCCGCCAATTAATGAAAATCAAATAAGAGCTATGTATAGAAGTATGGGAAGAAAACCAACTGAAAGTGATATTAAAAAAACAATGAATGCTGTTAAAAGAGGAAAATAATAAATTTTTCGTTAAAAAGAGTTTTTATAATAAAACTTTTTTTTTTTTTTTTATTAAGAAAGTATTATATAATTATTTAGGAATTAATTCCGTATGAAGTACAGAAATATAAATTATAAAATTAGAACGGTGGACAAAAAAATGATACAAGTTTTTACTTGTAAAAAATTTAAAAGGGTAAATGCATTTTTATTATACAACGAAGATAAAAAAGCTGTATTATTTGATACAGCTTACCAATCGTATAAAGAAATAATAAAATTTGTTGAAAGCAATAACATTCAAATAACAGATATTTTTATAACACATGGTCATTTTCCACATTTTTATGGGTTAAATGAAATTTCTAAAAATCAAAATAGTCCCAATGTTTTTATAGGAAAAGAAGATTTACTAAATCTATTTGATCCTATAAAAAATATGAGTAACTATTTTGAAGGTGTTAATAAATGTATAATAGAACCTATAAAAAATTTGAAAGTAATATCACAAGATGGCAAAGTTAATTTAAATGGCTATGATATTGAAATATTTAAAAAGAATTGTCATACAGAAGGTTCTTTAATAATTTCAGTTCCAAAAGAGAAATGTTTATTTACAGGTGATTTCATTCTTAAAGATGAAACTTATTTAGTTGATGGATTATTGCAACTAAATAATGAAAATGAAAAGTTGATTTTAGAAACTTTTAACTGACTAATAAGTAATTTCAATAAGGATTTTTCAGTATTTACTGGTCATTATGATTATGGATTTAAAATTAATAATATTTTAGAAGATAAAGACGCAAAGTTGCTAAGAAAATATACTTCAAAATAGTAATTTAATCTATTAAATTAAAAAAATGTACTTTATTTTAAGTACATTTTTTTTTTTTTTTTTAATTTATTTTTGCTGATTTTTTTCAACTTTTAATTCAGATTCTGTTTTAATATTTTTTTCAGATTTTTTAGATTCTTCCTTTTGTTCATTAGATTTTATTTTATTTTTTCCTAAAAAGGCAGGTTCAGTACCTTTGATTAATCTAATAATATTTTGATAATGTCTTGCTAAAAGAATAATTGCTGCAAAAGTTATAACTAAATTTATTATTAGAAAACTATCCATAGGTGATTCGTTTACTAAATGGAATTTATTATATCAAACAAAGGGAGCAAAAGCATTTTGAAAGTCATTGCCATTAATTGAAAAATGCTTTAGTCCAGAAAGTTGAGGAATTCACATTAATATTGCAGCTAAAATAGCTGCAAATATTGAACCAATACTTACTTTTTTTGAAACTAAAACCAAAACTAATCATGTTGTAAAAAATATTAATCCAACAAGGATATTAGCAACTAGCATTAAACCTAAGAAACAACTAACAGCTTTTCCACCTTTAAATTTATAATAAACTGGTCAACAATGACCAACTAATGCAAAGAACCCAGGAATAATTAAAATTGTATTTTTAAAAATTTCAGTTGAACCTGTTGGTATTAAACTAATTAAAAACGCAAGAAGAACTGCTAAAAATATTTTAAAGGAATCTAATAACATAATTACAACTCCTCATTTTTTACCAATAATACGACTTGCATTTGTAGCACCTGCATTTTTACTTCCTTGTTCTCTAACATCTTTATTGGTTTTTAATTTTACAATCGCAATTGAAAATGAAAAACTTCCTAAAAGATATGCAAGAATAGAAGTTATAAAAGTTCCTATAATAATTCCTAAAGTCATATTTTAAACTCCTTATAAATCTAATAATCATAATTTATCTTACTATAAAGTTATAGTAATATGCAATAAAATAGTTTAGAATAATAAAATAGTCCTACAAATTATTTTTAAAATGGGAGGGTTTATTAAAAGTGAAACTAAGTGAAAAAATAAATTTAAAAAGTATGATTTTTAATTTATATAAAAAAGATTTATTAGGTCTTTTAAGCAAAAAAGAATTTAATTTGAGCGAAGAGCAAAAAAATGAATTAATTTCTTTAGGTCAAACAAGTGAGTGTAAAACATTATTTGAAGGAATTAATAATTTTTTTGAAAAAAATATTAATAATGAACCAATTGAATTAAGTTTAATGTTAACTTTAGTTTTACAAAGATATCATTATTTTTATAAGACTGAATTAGAGTGAAGAACTTATTGTAATAATTTTGAAAAGATTGAAGAAAAAGATCCAGGGGAATTCTTTTTAACTTATATTAGTAAGTTTTTTAATGACCAAATAGAACTTTACAATAATAGTTATCAAGAGATAATCGAAGAATTCAATATTGAAAAATGAAATAAAAAATTTTCACAAGATATTAAAGTTCTTCTGAAAAATATTAGTAAATCAAATAATTTTCAAGAAAAATTATACAATTGTGAACAATTGGTTTTATTTTTACAAGACACAAAAAACATCTATTCTAGCTTAGAAGTTGTTGGGTTAGAAAAGGAAAAGCAACAATTTCTAGCTCATACAAATGAAGTTAAAATAATATTTCAATCATTAAACCATTTAGTAAATGAGATATTAAAGCAAATCATTGCTGTTTAAAGGAAAAGAAATATGTTTAATAAATATGACAAAATGAATCAAAAAGAGTTAGAGGAAAAACTTTTAATTGTGGAAAAAGAATATAAAGAGTTATTAAATGAAGAGAAAAAAATTGATAAAAAAGTGAAAAAAAATTTATGATGGTGATTCTTTTTTCCCTTATTAGGTTTTCTTTTCTATCAAATTCATCTTAAAAGACGAAAAGAGAATGATAAAAACTATTATATTATTAAAGATAAAAAAAAGGATTTAATTTATATTGAATTAGAAATTCAAGTCATTAAATCTAAAATTGAAAAAGCTAATCAAAAACTTGAAAAATAAAATTATTTACAGATTGTAAACAATATAACTCATTAAATACATAATTAAAGAACTTCTTGTTGATTCTAAAAATGTTCCACGCTCTCAATAATCAACAGTAATAATTTGACTATATTTATCAAATTTATGTTCTTGTGATGGAGAACAGATAATAAAAATATTATCTGTTTTAGTTTTAAGTAAATTATAAAAATTAATAACGTACTGATTATCTAATCCAAAAGCAATTATTAAAAAAGTATCTTTATTTGTTACTCTGTTAACTCAAGTTTCATTTAATTTTCTTTGATAGTTAAAATGACCATTATATCCTAGTAAATTTAATTCACTTATAAATAACTCAGTATTAAATAATTGTTGATAACAACTAATAGCATAAATATTTTTTGCCTTTTTAATGGAATTAATTAATTCCATTATTTTATTTTCCTGAGTATCAATAAAATTAAGAGAATTGTCTATTAAATTTCTATAAGAGTTTTTATTATTTTGACCAATGTTAGTTAAAGAAGATCAATTATAATATTCAGTTTCAACTTTAATTCTTATTGCCAATTCCTTAAATCCATCATATCCATATTTTTTTGCAAACGCTGTAATGACTGATTCAGAACAAAAACTTTCTTTTGAACATTCATTAATTTTAGGCGTTTTTTTATTTTCAATACACTCAAGCAGATAATTTGCAATAGATACATGAGTTTGGTTTTCCAAATTTGCTTTTATTAAAATCAATTTTTCTTTAATACTTTTGAACATATTTATCTCCTAGGTATATATTAGCAAACTTCTTTTGAATTTCCAAAAAAATTCTCCATTTCTATAAATCATTGTAAAAAATATTCTAAACCTTACAATTACTAATGGAGGTATTAAAATGATTAATTTTTCAAAAAAATTTGAAATAGGTGCTTCAATGAGCGCAATGCAAACTGAAGGAAAGGGTGTTACTAAAATAGGTCAATTAGCGTTTGATAAATATTTTCAAGAAAAGCCAGAGTTATTTCACAATAATATTGGTCCTGATATAACATGTGATATTACAAGACACTATAAAGAAGATATTAAAATGTTTAAAGAGATTGGCTTTGATTCATTAAGAACAGGTTTTTCTTGAGCAAGATTATTTCCTGATGGTAAGAATGTTGATTTACAAGCAGTAAGTTTTTATCACGATTATATTAATGAATATAGAAAAAATAAGATAAAAATTGTAATGACTTTATTTCACTTTGATATGCCGCTTTGAGCTCATCAAAAAGGTGGTTGAGAATCAAGAGAGGTAATTGATTCTTTTGTTCAGTATTGTGAGTTTGTTTTTCAAGAATATGGTGATAGTGTAGATTCTTATGTGACTTTTAATGAACCATTAGTTCCTGTATATGAAGGTTATTTAAATGATAGACATTATCCTGCAATAGATGACCCTAAACAAGCAGTACAACAAGCCTATGGTATATTTTTAGCTCATTCAAAAGTACTATTGGCTTTTAGAAAATATGGTTTAAAAGCTCCAATTGGTGTAGTTTTCAATTGAAATTATACATATGCTTTTTCCAATTCAATTGAAGATCAAAAGGCAGCTAAAATTTATGATGCTTATGTTAATAGAGGACCTTTAAATATTATGTTTAATGGTGTTATTGATCCAATTTTAATAAAAACTTTAAAACAATATTCAATCTTGCCAATTTATAGTGAAGAAGAATTATTAATAATTAAGCAAACCAAAATTGATTTTCTAGGAATAAACTATTACTTCCCTTGTAGAGTAAAAGCTCAAAGTAATGGCAAAAATAGATGAGTTATGGATAATTTCATTATTGATATTCCCAAAGATGCCAAAATAAACCCTCATCGTGGATGAGAAATATATCCTGAAGCTCTTTATGAAATTGGAATGGAAATTAAAGAGAAATATAATAATATTGCTTGATACATTGCAGAAAATGGAATGGGTGTTGAAAATGAAAATAGATTCAGAGATGAACAAGGAGTAATAAATGATGATTATCGAATTGAGTTTTTAGAAAATCATTTAAGTCAAATTAAAAAGGCAATTGATGATGGTTCAAATTGTTTTGGTTATCATATTTGAGCTGCTTTAGATTGTTGAAGTTTTAGAAATGCTTTTAAAAATAGATATGGTTTAATTGAAATTAATTTAAAAGATCAAAGCAGAAAATTTAAAAAGTCAGCTTTTTGATATAAACAATTAATTGCAAATAAGAAGGGATAATGAAAATGCTTAAGAAGAAATATATTCAATCTGTTCAAGATATTTTTCAATATTTAGGTGGTTATGAAAACATAAATTACTTTACTCATTGTATGACACGAATGAGATTTCATTTAAAGGATTGAAAGGTAATTGATGAAGAAAAAATAAAAGCTAACGAACATGTAACTGGAATTAAAAAAAATGAAGGTGGAGATGAGTATCAAATTATTATTGGTATGGAAGTTGCTGAATTTTATGAAACATTTTGTAAGATAAATGGTTATGATACTGATGGTAGAACTTTATTAGTAAAATCAACTAATTCAAAAGATAGTGATTTCAAAACAAAACAACTTGAAGAGATTAAACAAATTAAAGGAAAATTTAGAGTTAAAGGTTTTACAAATAAATGTTTGTCATTTGTTAGTAAAGTCTTTTCACCAATAGTTTATCCTCTAATTGGTTATGGACTTTTATTAACAATTTGATCACTAATGACTGTTGAATGAAATGGAGATGGTACTTCATTAGGAGACAGTATTCATTTCTTTGGTCAATTCGCAAGTATACTTGATATTTTAACTAGTACTTTTTCATTGTTTATTACTATAGCTGTAAGTTATACAGTTTTTAAAGCAATGCGATGTACTTCAATTTATGGAATCCTAATTGGTGTTGTTTTAACTGCTCCGGGTTTAGTAACAATGGGAGCAGTTCAAGTTGAAGAAGGTCAAACTATTTTGTCACAGTATCCAGGTTGAACCTTATTGGGAAAAGATATTGTCTATCCATGAAAAATAAACTTTAATGGTCTAATGGTACCAATGATTGGAGTGGCAATCTTTGGAGCTTATATGGAAAGATGAACTTCTAAAATTGGTAATGCCACTGCAAGAAATATTTTAAGTCCAATATTAATAATTGGTGTGACATTTATTTTTGCCATATTTATTGTGGCTCCAATTGGATTATTATTTACAAATTATTTATCAATTTCAGTTAATTGATTAAGTACAAATAAAATAGCAAAATATATTGCATTGCCACTTTTAGGAGCACTATATGGTCCTCTTGTAATAACAGGATTACATCATTCTTTAACTCCAATTATTTTACAAGGTCAATCAGCTTATGGAGCTACAATTATTCAAGGTTTATGTACATTATCAAATGTATCTCAAGGAGTAGCTACAATTGCTTTTGTAGTTTTAAATCGAAGAGTTAGACAGTTAAAAGAATTAGGAGTTTCAAATGGTGTTTCAGCTATTGTGGGGGGAATTACTGAACCTTCATTATTTACAGTAAACTTAAAACACTTATTTCCTTTAATTGCATGTTCAATAGGAGTATTTTGTGGAAGTATAATTCTTGTAGCTTCAAATACTTTTGCTTTACAAGGAGCTAGTTCAATATTTGGGTTCTTAATGTTTCAACATAAAGCACCAGAAGCAACAGGAGTTACTACTTGAATTGGTGGGGGATTTGTTTGAGGGGGAATTTCAATTATTGTAAGTTGTTGTGTAACGTTTGTAATGACTCTTATCTTAGGAAAAATTAAATATTTTAATTCTAGAACTCGAGATTTACTTTTAGAAGAATATAAAGAAGATTTAAATGAATTAAAATTAATATCAAAAGGTGATTTTAAAGAAATACTCAAAAAAGAAAAAGAAACTAAAAAGTCCTTAAAGCACCAAATCAAATTAGAAAAAAGAAATAAACATATCAGAAATAATGTATAACAGCAATTTTTAGACATAATTTAAAGAACTAGAAAGTAAATAAATTCACTTTCTAGTTCTTTTTTTAAAATAAATTTACTTTATAATATATTTGTTAAAGGAAAAAAATTATGAATAAATTTAAATGAAAAAATCCGTTGCATATTTGTATCTTATTAGTTTTATCTTTTTGTATTATTTTTAATTTTTCAACACCAAAAATTAACTATGAAGTAAATAAAGTTAATACAAAAGAAAAAGTTATTATGATAACTTTTGATGATGGACCAAGTTTAGCAGATGAAACTATTTTAGATATTTTAAAAGAAAACAATGCAAAAGCTACTTTTTTTGGAACAGGTATTAATTATGAAAAATATTGAAAAGATGAAAAAGTAAAAGCAATTACTGACAGAATGGTTAATGAGGGTCACACTTTAGGAAATCATTCATATTATCACAATAAGTATCAATTTAAGACAAAGTCTGCTTATGATGAGTTTTATAAAACAAGTGACATGATAGTTAAAATTTATGCAGAAAATAATATACCTAAAACAATAAGTGATGTCCCAATAAGAATGCCATTCTTGCAATATTATCGAGGGATGGATTATTTACAAAGTAAAATGCAAGTTGAATATTTTGTAAGAGGTTACTTAGGTTGTGATTATGATGAAGCAATCTGTGGAAAAGAAAAAATTTTAAAACAGTATAAAAGTAATATAAGACCAGGTCAAATATTAGTTTGTCATACAAGAGATTATGCAAAAGAATGACTTCCTGATCTTTTAAAACATTTAAATGAAAAAAATTATAAAACGGTTAATTTCACCAATGGTGATCAAGACTATAGAAATTATGGGGGATTAATATTCTAATGTGATCAGCTATTGAAATTATTCAATTTATTACTTTAAATATTATTTCAATTTTCTTTATTTATTTTGCAGTTATTAATTCTATTAATAAAGAAGAAAAGAAATGACTTAGAATTGTACATATAGTTATCGGGGGATTAAACTCTATTTGAATTATTTTAATTTATACTTTAAACTTTTTTATTTGAAAATCATCTTGAGGTGTCAATGTTGGTGTAAACTTTGGTTTTATTATTTTAGATATATTATATTTATCAATGTGATTCATTTTAAAATTAAAAAAATAAGCAATTTTATTATTTAAATTTTAAAAATATAAAAAAACAATAATTAATATTATTGTTTTTTTATATTAAAGTACTTTAAGTAAGTTAAAGTACTTTAATTTTTCTAAATATTATAATATAAATAGAATATTTTGAGGGGCAAATTATGAGAAAAATTTTTAAACCTTTAGCAATCATTATATTAATTATCGGACTTATCTTTTTAACATTTATGTATGCATTACCAAAGGGCAAAGATAAGAAAGTACAAGAGCAAAATTTTGTTATGAATCATGGTAATAAGGACTGACATTGAATTGAAAATTGAGAACAATATAATAAAGATCATAAAAATTTTGAAATTTATTCAAATAATACTGACATTGCACATGTTACTGAAAAAGTAATTCATGATGATGGAAAATTTGAATTAAATGCAAATAGTGTTGGTCAAACTTTTCTAACTTTAGTAGGATCAACAAAAAATTCAAATTTAGAAAAAAAATGAATATTTCCAACTGAAATTTATGAATCAGTAGAGCCTGAAAAAATTAATATTGAGATATCAAATAATAATTCAAGTATTGAAACTGGTAATACTGATTCTTCAATAGTAATTAAAAATTATTTAAGTTTAAGTAATCTTAGTATAGAGTCTACAAATAAAAATATTGCAACAGTATTTAATGATAATGAAATTATTCATATATCTGCAATTGCAGAAGGTGAAACAAAAATAATCGTTAATGCTGATAACGCTATTAATCCTGTTGAAATAAATGTTATAGTAAATAAAAAACTATTTGATATTGAATTATCAAATGATAATATCAATCTCCAAACTGAGGAAATTAATTCTTCAATTAGTATCAAAAATTATAAAAGTTTAATGAATGTAAGTGTTAAATCTAAAAATAATAATGTAGTACAAGTAACAAATGAAAATGAAATTATTAAAGTAACAGCACTTGCAGAAGGTGAAACAAAAATAATTGTTAACGCTGATAACGCAAAAAGTCCTATTGAAATAAATGTTATAGTAAATAAAAAATTATTCGATATTGAATTATCAAATAATAAAATTAGTATTGAAAATGGTCAGACTAACTCTTCAATTATTATTAAAAATTATAAAAATTTAGAGAATGTTAATGTTGATATAAAAAATTCAAAAATAGCTTCAGTTATTAATGAAGGAGAAGTTGTTAAAGTAACAGCGCTTGCAGAAGGTGAAACAAAAATAATTGTTAACGCTGATAACGCAAAAAATCCTGTTGAAATAAATGTTACAGTTACAAAAAAATTATTTATTATTGAATTATCAAACAATAATATTAGTATTGAAAATGGTCAAGCTAGTTCATCAATAAAAATAAAAAATTATGAAAGTTTAAATAATGTTAGTGTGGAATCTAAAAATATTAATGTGGCACAAGTAACAAATGAAAATGAAGTTATTAAAGTAACAGCGCTTGCAGAAGGTGAAACAAAAATAATTGTTAACGCTGATAATGCAAAAAATCCTGTTGAAATAAATGTTATAGTTACAAAAAAATTATTTAATATTGAATTATCAAACAATAATATAAGTGTTGAAGCAGAAAAAACTGATTCAACTATATCAATAAAAAATTTTGAGGATTTAAATAATGTTTCTTTCAAAATAACTAATGAAAAAAATATTAACGTTACAAATGAAAATGAAATTATTAAAGTAACAGGACTTGTAGAAGGTGAAACAAAAATAATTGTTAATGCTGATAATGCAATTACTCCTGTTGAAATAAATGTTATAGTTACAAAAAAATTATTTAACATTGAATTATCAAATAAAGAAATTAGTATTGAAGCTGGTCAATCTGATTCAATAACAATAGAAAACTATAATAGCTTAAAAAATATTAATATAGAATCTAAAAATTCAAAAATTGCCTTAGTAATTAATGAATCAAATAATATAAAAATATCTGCAATTGCAGAAGGTGAAACAAAAATAATTGTTAACGCTGATAATGCAATTACTCCTGTTGAAATAAATGTTATAGTTACAAAAAAATTATTTAACATTGAATTATCAAATGATAATATTACTTTGGAAAGTGGTCAAACTAATTCATCAATAAGAATAAATAATTATGATAGTTTAGTTAATGTAGGTATTAAATCTAAAAATAATAATGTCGCAGAAATAAAAAATGAAAATGGAATTATAAAAATATCTGCACTTGCAGAAGGTGAAACAAAAATAATTGTTAACGCTGATAATGCAAAAAATCCTGTTGAAATAAATGTTATAGTTACAAAAAAATTATTTAACATTGAATTATCAAACAATAATATAAGTATTGAAGCAGAACAAAATGATTTAATAACAATAGAAAACTTTGAAAATTTAATTAATGTAAGTATTAAATCAAATAATGAAGATATTATTGGAGTAGTTCATGAAAATGAGAAAATTAAAATTGAAGGACTTGTAGAAGGTGAAACAAAAATAATTGTTAACGCTGATAATGCAAAAAATCCTGTTGAAATAAATGTTACAATTACAAAAAAATTAATTGATATCAAAGTTAATAAAACTAAAGTTAAAATTAGAGTAGGAAGTGCATTGACAAAAATAAAAATATTAAACTATGAGGATTTAGAAAATCCAGAAGTTAAAAATAGTTCTTCAGGTTTAATTACAGTATCTGTTAAGGAAGATACAATTTCAATTAAGGCACTTCTTATAGGAGATGCAACTATTACAGTTAATGCTGATAATGCCAGAGAAATTGTTAAAATAGAAGTAAAAGCAAGATTGATTTAAATTTGATTTATTAATTTTTATAGTCTATTAAAGTAGATAAATATTTATATAAATTAATTAGAAAAAAATTTATTCCATTTATATTTGATTCATAATACTTTTGGTCCAAAAATAATTTATTATCAATTAATTCAAAATTCTTTTCTCATAAATATGTATATAAGATAAAAATATTATTTTTATCTATTTTATTTTTTAGGAACTCATAAGCATTATATAAACTTTCGGTTTCATTTCCTGTGAAAATAAAAATGTAGGAATAATCAAGAAAATGAATTTGATTTAAATTATTTAAATTTTTTGATAAATCAAAAATGTTAGTTTTATAATTTTTTTGATTTAGTAAATCAGAAAGAAATATTGATGAGAAAGAAGTTTCATATGAAGACATTATTACAATTTCTTTATTAGCTTCTAAAACTCGTTTTTTAAATAGATCTATTTTAAAATTTGTATTTTTTGTAAAATTTGTAAAATTAATAAAAATTTCAGATATCTTACTTGTTTTGCTTTTCTTTATATCAATGAAGTTATTTTTATATTCTAGTTTTAAAATAATAACTAATTCTCGATATCCAGAAACTGAAACAGTCTTTGAGAAATTTGTAATTGTAGCTTCACTTACATTGCAAATTTTAGCTAATTGCTTTTGTTTTTTAAAACTATTATTTCAAAAATCTTTTAAAATTTGTTGACTTACAATTTTAAAAGTATTATTTAAATCATTTTTACTTATTTTTTCAATTTTTTTATATAGTAATTCATTCATATTTTCTTTGTTCTTATTTCTTTTTTAATCACAAATATTATATATTCTAATTTTTTAAATATTATTTTGAAAAGAATAATAAAAACTTTTTAATAAACTCTGAATAAATATAAAATTATTTTTAATAATTTAGTTTTCAAAAAGTCAACCAATAATTTTAATATACAAAAGTTAAAGATAATACAATCTATTTTAAAATAGTTAGATATATGTTAAAATAAATATGGTGATTTCTTATGAGTAAAAAAATATTTGATTTAAATAGAGAACTGAAATTTGATCTTGATTATGTCTATTTCAATCAAGGAATTAGTGATTGTCTTCATGATAATCTTGCAGAAGATAAAAGAGATAGTTATTTTAAATGTACAAAATGTTTTACTATTTTTACATTTGAAAGTATGAAACAAGCACTTAAATTCCAGAAAAGAATTTTAAAAGATTTTGATTTTGAATTAGCAGAAAATAATTATAAATTATTAAGAAATGGTGACAATAATGAACAATAATACTATTACATTTTTTTACAATAACATGACAATGATTATGCTACACCTTGAAAAATCAGTTGGTTTATTAGCTGATTTTGAAAATTGAAGTAAAAGTGAAGATGAACAAATATCTTTATTAAAAGAGACTGCATTAAAAGAAAATTTAAAAACTACACTTTTTATTTTAAGTAGTAGAGAAATGAACTACGGACTTTGAAATTCTAAAAATATAATTAAAAAAGCAGAATTAAATAAAATTGATTATGTTGTTTTTTATCAATTAAATCCAATGATTAATACTATGGATGATTTAGATTTATATCAAAACATTAGTGGTTTTTTAAATATAAAAAAAATGATTGTTGCAAACAATTTTTTATTAAAAGAAGCAAGTAAATTTTCAACAAGCTTTGTTAAAAAATGTTGAAAAGAAAATGCAATAATAATAGAAGTTAAAAAAACAAAAGACTTAGAAGATAATTTAATTTTATTAAAGGAAAGTAAATTTAAAGAATTTGAAAAAGAAAATAATCTAAATTATGAATTTACTGGAAGAGTTAGTGAAGGTAAAAAGAGGGGAAGAACAATTGGTTTTCCTACAATAAATTTAATAACAGAAGAGTTCATAGCTTTAAGTTATGGTGTGTATGCTTGTGATGTATATGTTGAAAGTTTAGACAAACATTTTTTAGGCTCTGGATGTTATTGAAAAAATGAAATGCAACAAGATGTATTTGAAATATTTTTAATAGATTTTGATAAAGAAATCTATGGATGAAAAGTTGAAGTTCGTTTAATTGAAAAATTACGAGAAAATATTAAAGTTAATGGTTTTGATGAATTAAAGGAACTATTAAAAAAGGATCTTGCAAATACACTTAAATTCAAAAAACATATAAAATAGAAATTAATTCTCTTAGTGTACATAATGTTAAAAGACATAAAAATATACTAAGAGAATTTTTTACATTTTTTTTTTTTTTTTTAAAAAAAAAAAAAAAAATCATACTATAAGGGATTCTAGGGAAATTTATAAATGATTCAATTATTTAGTTTTTTTAGTATATTCATTGTACTCAAGATTGAATATTTAAAGATAGAAATAAAATAAATGTCTCTTTTAATACTTCTGTTGGTAATAGCAGTAATTATAGCAATCATTTAGTTCCTGGCCCAGAATGCTCAGTTTATAACAAAATGATGAATTTAACTCTACTAATAAAGTTGATATTCTTGATGTAACTGAGCAAGTTTCTTCTGGGGAACTTATTGGGGCGGATATCAACTTAGATTAGGAACAATTTGAAGTGATGAAGGTAGTGAACGATCTATCATTTCACTTAGTATTTTATATTAAAAAATGAGTTAATGGCGGTTCTCATATAACCCCATATTTTTTACAAGTTATATGAGCGATTGCTCATAAAGTAAGATTTATTAATTGCGGTTATTAATAATAATATATATCGACAAGTTATGGATCTATTATCCTATTTAGAAAGAATAATGAAAGCAATATCAGAAATGCTGAACTTTAATTTATTTATGTTAAAATACATTTGAATGAAAAGAGCAAAATAATTTATGGAAAAACAAAAATTTTATTTAGGTAGTCATGTAGGAATGAACGCAGCAAATAATTATCTAATTGGTAGTGCAAAAGAATCAATTGAAAATGGAGCAAATACTTTAATGTTTTTTACAGGAGCTCCTCAAAATACTAGAAGAACTGAAACAAGCAAACTTAATATTGTTGAATTTAAATCAATGTTGATTGAAAATAATATTGATATAAGCAAAGTTATTTGTCATGGACCTTATACAATAAATTTGGCAAATACTGTAAAAGCAGAAACTTTTGACTTAGGAGTTAGACTTTTAAAAGAAGAATTACTTAGATTAGAAGAAATTGGTGTTCATACTGTTGTATTACATCCAGGTGCAGCTGTAGGAGCTCCAAGAGAACTTGCATTAGCAAATATTGCAAAAGGATTAAATATGGTTTATAAAGCTCTTCCAAACACTCCAGTAAAAGTTGCTTTAGAAACTATGTCGGGAAAAGGAACAGAGGTTTGTATTACATTTGAAGAAATTAAAACTGTACTTGACTTAGTTGAGCAAAAGGATAAAGTTGGAGTATGTTTTGATACTTGCCATATGCATGATGCTGGCTATGATGTTAAAAATAACTTTGATAAAGTAGTTGAAGAATTTGATCAGATAGTTGGCTTAGATAAACTATTGGCAATTCATTTAAACGACAGTAAAAATCCAATTGCAAATCATAAAGATCGTCATGAAAATATTGGCTATGGTTATATTGGTTTTGAATCACTTGCCAATATTGTTCATAATCCATTATTCAAAGAGATTCCAATTGTTTTAGAAACACCATGAATTAATGCAAAAGTTAGTCCTTATAAAGTAGAAATTGAAATGATTAAAAATAATAAATTTACAAATCCGTTTAAAGATAAAGAAATAAAATAAAAACTGCTTTAAAAAGCAGTTTTTATTTATGATATAAATTTAATCTTAATCTCAATGACTTATCAAGAATTTTAATATTTGTTTTTATTTCCTTTATTTGTTCAGTAAAAATCGTTTGCAAGTAGTTATCTTGAATGTTTAATAACATTGAAATTGTTGTTAAAAACTCTACTCAAATAGAAGGATTTTCACTATATTGATTCATTTCCTTTAAGTTAATTTGTTCATTTTCAAGTATTTTTTTAAAATCACATTTATATTTTTTTAAGCATTCTTTATCAAATAAGTTAATTATCTTTAAATCCGAATAAATTAGGTTAAAATTACTTAATACCTTGATACATAATTCATTAATTTCTTTATTTGTTATTTCATTTCTTTGATTATTACCTAATAAATGAAATAAAGTATTCATATTGACATTATCATCTAAAAAATCATCACTCATCACTAAATTTCTCCTTTATTTAATAATATATTAATGTAAAATAATAGGGAATTAAGGTGAAAAAAATGAAAAAATTACTTACAATTTTAACTGGCTTATCTATAATTGTTACTCCAGCAACTCAAATAGTTAGTTGTAAAATAACAACAGATAATACTTTTAGAAGTTTTAAAGATATTGAAAAATATTGAGGAACAAAAACTCATAATACAATTATTTTTAATAGTGAACAAGCAAAAAGTGATGATGATAAATTAAAATATATTAATACTGAAATAAAGAAAATTATATCTAATAATTTTATTAATCAAGAAGAAGTTAACAAGGCTTTAGGAAATAAACCAGATAATACAACAGTTAAGGATGAAACTGAATTAATTAAATTTGAATTTTATAAGTCAAATTTGGGTTTTCTAATTGGAAATGAAGAGAAACTGATTACATTTTTAACAGATAGCTTTCAAAATGATAAAAGTAAACCAGTTGAAGTTTACTTTAAGTATAAAGATCCAAATAATAAAGAAAATCCAGATAAACTTAATGATAAATATTTAGATTTAAAATTCACAAATATTCCAGAGTTAAAAAAAGGAGTTTATAAAGATAGTAATAGTATTTTTGGAAATATCAATAAAACAATTCAAATAGAAAAATATTTTTTTAATGATTTAAGTGATGTGGTAAAGCAAAATGATACAAAATCACTTGACTCAGCTTTTTTTAAAAAAAATAAAAAATCTACATTAAAATTTATAAAAGGCATTTTTAAAGCTATAAAAGAATCTTCTGAAAACAACATTGATTTATCAAATACTTTACAGTGAGTCGAAATGGAAAATCCTCATATTAATGATGAAAAAAATCCTAAATATGAATGAAAAGTATTATCTCCTGAAGAACAGTTTTATAGAGAATTATTGAACACATCTGCTGATGAAGAAAGCCTACTAGAGGGTTTTGGAGAGTTAATAAAGGAATTAAAAAATGAAAATAGTAGTGGTTTAAAAAAATTAACATGATTAGGGTTAACAGATAATGTTTTTATTTTAAAACAATAAAGAAAGATAAAAAAAGAAAAATGGAAAAGACAATTAGTATATTAAAAAAAAGAAGAAAAAATACAATTCAAATTTTGTATAGACTTTTTTTATTAGAAGAAGATATCAATAAAATAAAACAAGAAGTTCTAGATGGTTTTCAATTGGAAACATTTGAAGAAGAATTAAATAATTATATTTTTGATATCTTAGATAATACACTTGAATATAAAGCATTAATCTCAAATTTACTACCTGAACTTTGAAATTGAACTAGATTACCTAAAATTATTCAAGCAATTTTAGTTAATGGAGTTTATGAAATTAAAAAGGAAATAACACCAAAGGCAGTAATTATAAATGAGAGTATAGAATTAACAAGAGAATATTTACCAAGTTTTGAAACAGCATTTGTAAATGGTCTTTTAGATAATATAAAATAAGAGGGTACAATTATGAGCATAACAAATTTTACAAATTTTAAAGATGATTTAGCAGATCACTTAAGTTTAATGGCAAAAGAAATCAAATTTTTACTTTATAAAGAGTTTAAAAATTATATTTTTAAACTAAAAATAAGTTCTTACACAGAAGTAAAAGAAAATTTTTTTACAAAAGCTTTTTGTGAATTATCAACTTATTGCTATTTACAAAGTTTTGAATCTAAACTTCTAAATTCAAAAAATTATTTAATAGTAAAAGATTATTTAAAAAATTCAAAGAGAAAATTTTCAAAGCAGAATTTTGAAAATGTTGTTTTTATAACTGCTACTAAAGTATCTAAAAAAGACCCAGAAATTCAAGATGTTATTCATAAATTAACTGATGAACTAAATGTAAATGTTACAATAAGAAATTTAGATTGATATAATAATCAACACTTTTTACAGTATGCTAAATTAGATAGAAAAGTTTCTTATTATCAAGAGC